>CAYWLF010000005.1:0-25989 GCA_964458875.1 uncultured Gemmatimonadota bacterium | reverse complement strand
GCAACAGCGTATCGAGGGAAGAAACACCCGTGGGAACGGAACCGCCCGGACCGCGGGGCTTCGACTCGATCTGCTCGATCTGCCGTTCCAACTCCACCAGCGCCACCGAACGTCGCATCTCCCTCCTCCGATACCGAATAAACACCGAAAGTCAAGAGATGATACAACACCGCCCTCGTGGCCGGCAAGGTCACACGAGGGCGGGTCAGTACATCACTGGCGTGAGAAGAGGGCTTCGATCAGTTCGGCTGCTTGATACCGAACCGTAGACCCAGTCCGATCCTCCAGAAGGAAGGCAGCCCGGGAGGCGACTGGTACTGCACGAAGCTGTCGACGGTGAACGTCTGGCTCACGGAATACCAGAGACGCATGGACGCGTCCCACAGACTGCCGCTGAGTTCATCGGAAACGTCGTTTCTCACGTTCCCGTAGAACACTGCCGGCTCGGCGCCGAGTCCCGACTCGGCTCCGAAACGTGTGGCCAGGCCCACGCGAACTTCCTTCGAGGGAGTCCGGTTCGGAACGCCCTCGGGAATACCGCCAAAAGCGGAGCCAAAGTAGTCGCCGTAGGAAACCATGGGCTTCACCACCGCGGAAGATCCGGCCAGAACGCCCGCCTGTGCGAACACGACCCAGTCATCCCGGTCATACCAGTGCCCGAGCCAGCCACCCAGCTTGACCCACCCACCGGAATTGAGGCCGATCGTCTGGTCCAGCGTCCAGGTAGTCTGGATGGTACCGTCCACCGGCTCTTCTCTGCGTCCGATCTCGAACGACGTCCGGTAGTCCCGGCCTGCGCCGTAGCTGTAACCGAGACCGCCGTACATGCCTTCGATGTCATCCTCGCCCCGCACGAGGTATGGGTGACGGAAACTCAGCATGTTGTCGAATGCGAACCAGAGCTCGAAGCCGGCGCCCGGGTAGACCCGGAGTTCGGCCCACCGGAATCCCGGATCCCGACCATTGTCGTCCGTGTAGCCGCCCCATACGTCTGCCTGGAGCAGCAGTGGGTTCTGGTGCAATCGATCGAGTCCCCGCCGGGCCTCTTCATTCGCGGGGTCGAGCTCGAGGGCCTGCTCAAACGCGGCTCTCGCTTCTGCTTCCTGGCCGAGTCGCGCCCGGGCCGTCCCCAGTCCGATCCACGAATTCACGTCGTCGCGGTCCCGGGAGAGGGCGAGGTCGAACCAGCGGGCCGCCTCTTCGGCGTTGCCCGCCCCAAGGCTCGCCCTCGCCATTCCCACCTGGGCATCACGACGCGACGGTTGCATCCGCAAGACCGCTCGGTAACGCGCTACGGCCTCCGCAAACTGTCCTTCGGCCGCATACGTATCCGCCACACCCGTGGCCGCTGCCAGGTCCGACGGATCGGCTTCCGCGACCTGCTGGTACAGTTCCCGTGCTCCCACGGCATCGCCGGTTGCGAGCAGGGCTGCGGCCTGCAGGAGCGCCGCATCCATGGCCGCCGCGGTCATGCCGCCCGTCGTGATCGGGAAGGCAAAGACGCGGGTTGCCTCTCCGGACACGACCGTTACGGTAGTCTCGTCACCGCGAGCGCCCATCGTCACCACCACGCTCGCCTGGCCGCTCCCATCCGTCAGAGCCAGATCCGTACTCACCCGTCCGTTGACTGCCGAGAAGCGGACTTCGACGTTCCGGGCGGGGGCGCCACTTGCGTCCAGCACCGCCACGACAAGCGGCAGAGGAAGACCCGAATTCGTATCTCCCGACTGGTCGCTTCCGGAAACAGCCGCGATTTCGGCCGCCCCGCCCGCCGGACGTGCCACTCCTCTCGAACCCAGTACCACGCCGTCGGAAACGAATACCAGTCGGCTTTCTCCGCCCAGGAGCGAGGCTGTCACCGACATCTCCAGCGTGCCGGAAGCCGACGTACGTCCTGAAGCGATCTCGGGCCCGTTCTCCGAGCCCGTCCGCACCTGCACCAATACGCCACCGACGGCGTTTCCGAACCGGTCCGAAACTTCCAGCCTCAACGGCGTGGGCTCATCCTCGGTCGAAAGTGCAATCGGATCCGGGGCGCCCGTCGCCTGCTCCGCAGCAGCCGGGCTGATCCGGAGCGTGATGGCTCGAGATCCACCGATCGTCGCATCTGATGACAGCGTCAGATTGTAGGTCCCGGCCCGTGTCCCAACCGGAACGACGAACGTGCCCCGCCCGTTCGCATCGGTGACCGCGCGGGCATCCGATCCGCTGCCGAGCGCGCCGCTGCCCACGAGCTGCAGGCGCAGTCCACTCTCGCCAGCCGCACCCCGGTTCACTGTGACTGGAATTCGCAGCGTGTCTCCCGCCGACACGTCGAAGATTCGTTGGTTCACGCTGAACAGGAGAGCCGGTGCCGGCGCCGGACCACCTGAGCACCCATCGATCGCCGTCATGACCGAACCATCCGCACCAAGCGCCCTGAAATCGGTTCGGTCCCGCTCGGTTGGAGTGAACGACAGGCAACTCTGCCGTATGATCCCCGCCACCTCCGCCTTCGTGTACGTGGTTCCAGTTAGAAGCCGAATGATGTCGCTCTTCTGGAGCGGCTCCGCCTCCTGCGCCCGAATGGTGGAGGGCCACACGTGCAGAGCGACAAGCAGCGTGGCGAACAGGATGATTCGATGCATGGGCTGCGTCCTCATTCGGGTCGCGGACACCCGGAGGCGTCGAAGTGCTGGTTGAGCCGATTCATGTCCTCCACCAGGCGCTCGTATTCCGCATCCAACGTCTCGTCCGCCTGCGCTCCGAGTCCAGCGTAGGACCCTGCCATGCCGATGAACGCATCGTCGGCCGCGGCATACCCGCCGGCCAGCATCTCGCAGCCGATGCGCCCCAGATCGAAATCCTGTCGCCTCTCGTCATACCGGAGCATGGCCTCTTCGAGGTCCGTCGAGGCGTCCACAAACCCTTGCACTTCCGGCGGAAGCTGGGGTGGCTGAGCGACGGGGACCGGAACGACCGCTGGAGGCGCCTCGGGCGAGGTGAAGAGTCGCATCCCTCCCATGTACCCGCCAATGGCCACGGCCACGGCCGCCAGAAGCCAGATGATCGTTCGGCGCCGGACCGGCAGCCTGGGGTACATGCGATCGGCCTGATTGTCCGCGAGGACGAGGGTCACAGTAGACGCGTGGGTGTCGGCTGGTGGCTGGACGGAAACGACCGGCGGAGTTTCGGCTCCGGTCGGCTCATCCCTCTCCGTGGTCTCGGTCTCGACCTCCCGGTCCGCACCGTAGTTCTTCCAATGGACGGCCGTCGGAATCGGACCCGTGGGAGGTATATCCTCGACGGCCAGGAGCTCGCGGAAAGGCCAGAGATCTCCACCTGCCTCTCCCTGCGCAGCGGCAGGTCGGAAGACGGCGCCCATCGGCCGAGCCGAATCCGGGACGATCAGGACGCAACACTGCCACGGTTGAGCGAAGTAGCGCTCGTTCATCTCCCGATCACCGTCGGAGAGCATGAGGCCGAGTAAGTAGTGGGTGTGATACCAGCCGATCAATACTCCGCCGTGCTCGCGGAACAGTTCCTGCGAATTCGCCCACGCCCGGAGAAGGAACGGGTCCGGGGCATCTTCGGATAGAGGTTCGTCCGTTGGGACGACCCGGTCAATCACTGCGTAGTGGACACCTGACTCGGGGCACCTGAACAGGTTTCCCAGGAGGAACCCGAAGCGAGACTCCCTCCCGTCGGCATCGGAATGCCTGTTGATCTGTCGGATGGCCGACCGGGCGAGGAACAACTCGTAGGGCCCGGATACCGCCGGCCCCGCCGGATCGCCGGGGTCTCGCCTCGGCGTCCATAGTACCGACCTGTCTACGGGGAGGACGGCCCGGTGGTGGCGGGCCGTCTCGTCGTCCCCGCCGCCGGGACCACGGGCCGCGTGTCGCAAGGGCGTGTCGCCCGGCTTCTTCCCATTGCTCATTCGCGCCCCCTCAATTCAGCGCGATCAGGTCGAGTACCGGAAAACCCATCAAAGCCGACCGGCCCGTACGGACCCTCCCCAACACCTGGATCATCTGCAGTGGTCGTAGACCGTCGGCCTCCGCGAGGAGCTCCGGCGGGACGGCCACGTAGACGAATCCCTGATCTCCGTCCGCCTCGCGCGCCAGGATGAACGGTTCGCCCTCGTAGAAATCCGCCCGCGCTGGCTCCGCCCGTTCGACGGCTACGAACTGCAGTCGCCAGCGAACCTGACGCCCTCGGTATTGGTCCGGGTTTGCCGCAACGTCGGCTGGCGTGAGATCCCCGCTCGCCAGCGCCGAGTCGACCGGAAGAGTCGACGGCACCCAGACCCAGCCTTCGACCCGTACACGGGCCCAACTCCCCTCACGAGCCAGCACTTCAAGATCCGCTTCCGGCCTGAGCGACGCCAGCGTGTCCCCCGAAGGCGAGACGTGGAGCTCTACGCCCTCGCCTGAGACCACGATCCGATCGGGCAACTCCGCCGGCCTGGCGACCTCCGGGACGGGATCCGGGGGACCCGACTCCGCTGCGGTGAGCCGAGAGGTCTCTCTCTCGACCTCGGTCGCGGACTCTGCCCACACCCAGGCGGATCGACGGATGCGTGTCCAATTGCCCTGTCGCTCAACCCGATCCAGCAGCATCCCTCGCAGCAGACGAGCGACACGGCGGGCGTCACCTTCTGGCGCCTCACGCAGGTTCTCGCCGCCAGGATTGGAAACGATCAGATCGAAACCGTCACGATCAGTACCCGACACGGATGGGCTCCAGATCCACCCCTCAAGCGTCGCCCGAACCCAGCGACCCTGGCGGGACTCGACCTCGAGCACTGCACCTTCGAACAACGTGGCGAGCCTGTTGCTGCCCGTAACGCGGGGCTCCTTGCGGAAATTCTCCTCCGGAACAGTTACGCGCACGGACTGCCCGATCGCGAGGTCCGCAGACCCGGTGATCAAGCCGAAAGCGAGCAGCGACAGAACAGTAAGTCCTCGGGTCGACATCCGAACTGGAAATGGAAGGGTTCGGCCTCTACATTGGCCACCTTGAGTCCCGTCTCGGCGCCTCGCCCTTCGTACGGGCGTCGCATCGCGGCGGGGCTCCACGTTCATGGGTGTCGAGTATAGACAACGGTTCGAACGGGTGTCAATGAAATTCCTGCAAGAAGTCAAGCTTGTGCGAGGGCTCTTTCGGTGGTTCGCACTCCTGGTGGCGGTTATGACCGGCATGGCGCTCGGACCCGGATCGGCTGTCGCCCAGGAAGAGAGCATCGACACGCCGTATCGTTGGGTCGACAGAGGCACCCGGGTCGGCCTGGTTGGCGGCTATATTTTCACCAACCGGGGCGACCCCCCGTTCGGCCCCGGCTCCTCACCGTTTATCGGCGCCAGGCTGCGCGCCCGCCTCAGCAGCCCGCTCTCGCTCGAGCTCGGCCTCGGCTACGGCAACTCGAACGAGTACGTCATCGACCCCCGGCTGGAGGGCGGCCCGGCGACCGTGGACACGGTGAACGCCGACTGGCTCGTGATCGAAGCATCTCTCCAGTTCTCACTGACGGGGGCCCGATCCTATCGCAGGCTGCAGCCGTACGTGGTGTTGGGGGGAGGGATCCTGCAGGGGCTCAGCACGGGCGCCAGTGACGTGCTGGCGAGTCCCCAGGCGGGCTTCAAGTACGAAATCGGCACCTCTCCAATGGTACACCTCGGCGCCGGTGCAGAGTATGACATCTCGAGCAGGTTCGGCCTCGCCCTCGAGCTCCGGGACAATCTGTGGAAGATCACAACCCCGGAAGGTTGGTTCCGGCTCGACGTCCTGCAGAACATCCTCGACTCGGGTTCGGAGGCTGCCGACAAGTCTCAGTGGACCCACAACTTCGAGTTGACGGCCAGCCTCTACTACTACTTCTGAACCTCGGAGCGGGCGGGTGAGCGGTGATTCGGAGATCGGTGCCATGGGCGTCCTGGCTCCGGAGGCTCTGGTTCGCGTCCGCGTCAACGAAGTCGTGACGCTCGAGTGGAGTTGCACCCCCGCTGAGCTGACCACGCTTACCGTCGGCTGGCTCGTCAGCGAGGGCGTAGTCTTAGCTCCCGATGAGATCGAGAACGTGTCCGAGGAAGAGCCCGAAACCGGCTACGCCGCGTGTCTGGCCGTCCGTCTGGAACCACCGGCGTTGGGCCGCCTGACCGGGGCCCTGTCCAGCGACGCCTCGCTGTCCGTTCGTCCCGCGGCGCTCACGACACCCGGTAATGTAGTCGCGCCGGACTCTCGCTCCGCGAACCTGGAGCTAAGGCCGCTTCTCGAGGATCAGGGGCGTGTCGCGGCATGGTTCCGGGACATGTTCGACCAGGCGGCGCTACGATCGAGCGTCGGGGGAGTACACACAGGGGGATTGGTGATCGACGGCAGATTGGCTCGCGTGGTCGAGGACGTGAGTCGTCATCACGTCGTGGACCGGCTCGTCGGTTCGGCGTTTCAATCACAAACGCGCCTTCGGCAGTCGATCTTTCTGGTCAGCGCGCGCATCTCGGGCGCCATGGCGGCCAAGGCTTGCCGGGCCGGTGTGGGGGCGCTCGTTTCCCGTTCCGTTCCGACGGAGTTGGCCGCGGCGGTGGCCGGATCACACGGGCTGATCCTGGTGGGCAGGGCCCGCCGCGAGGCGCCTCACTACTATTGGCCTGAGTCGGGAACGATCGGATGACGATGGGCCCGCGGTCCGAGATCCTCGGCGTGGTGCTCGCCGGAGGGCGGAGCTCTCGATACGGAAGCGACAAGGCGTTCGCCGACCTCGGCGGCGTGTCTCTGGTCCGGCGGGCGTGCGAAACTCTCGGCGCCGTGGCCGGACGCATCGTGGTGGTCGCCAACGATCTGGCAAGACACGCCACCGAAGGCCTGGCGGTCCGTCCCGACCTGGTTCCTGGAATCGGTCCCCTGGGCGGACTGCACACCGGGCTGGCATGGGCGGCCGAGGAGGGTCTGCTCGGCGCGATCGTTCTCGCCACCGACATGCCGTTCGTGCCCGCGTCGCTCCTCGGAGAGGTGATCGGTCGACTCGGCCCTGGAGTGGCCGCCGTACCGGCAAGCAGTGGACCGCGTGGCTTCGAGCCCCTTTGCGCCGCCTACGATGTGGGCTGTCTTCCGGCGGTACAAGCCGCCGTGGATCGGAACGATCGAGCGGTAGTCTCGTTCTTCAGGGACGTCCAGGTCCACGTCGTCGACCTGAAGGATGTCTCCGCGCACGGCGATCCCGATACGATGTTCTTCAACGTGAACCGGCCGGAGGATCACCTTCGCGCCGATATGTTGCTCGAGGAGCTGCGAGCGGCGGAAGCGGGGCCGAACCAGGAGTCCCGGACCGAGGAGGAGTGATGAGTACCGGTCGATTGAGGGGCTTCCCTGGCCTCACCACGCGAAGATCGAATCCTCAGGGTCGGATCGCGCTCGCTGCACTGCTCCTGGCGCTCGGAGCGCACCACCCCGTGCACGGACAGGAGCCGGTCCGTGTCGAAAGCGGCGGCTACGCCACCACCCTGGACTCCCCCGCGGCCCTCGGGGCCAGGTTGGACCGGATTCTGGCCGACCCTGCCCTCGCGCGCGCCCACGTCGGCCTCATGGTGCAGGTCGCCGAGACGGGAGAAGTGATATACGAACTCCAGGGCGAGAAGCTGTTCGTTCCGGCGAGCAACACCAAGATCGTCACGGCCGCTGTGGCCCTCGACGCGCTGGGAGCCGGCTACCGTTGGGAGACGTTGCTTGCCACTGACGGCGCCCTCGGAGATGGCGTGCTCGAGGGTGACCTGTGGATCGTGGGAGGAGGCGACCCGTGGATCACCCGCGAGGCCGCAGCGTCCTGGGCCGAGATCCTCAAGCTGGCGGGGATCCGCCGAATCTCCGGAAACGTGATCGGAGATGACCGGGCCTTCGGCGGACCACAGTGGGGAGAGGGCTGGTTCTGGCACGAGATCTACGCCTACTGGGGGGCTGGCGTCTCCGCCTTGCAGCTGCGGCCCAACACCGTGCGGGCCCGGTTGATACCGGGATCCGCCGTCGGTGACGCGGCGCGATTCGAGCTCCTGCGACCGGGCCCGGCCCTTCGGCTCACATTCGACGTGCGAACCGGTGCCCCCGGATCGGACGTGCGCCTCCAGTACGAACTTCCGCCGGAGGGCGGCGACGTGCGAATGACGGGGTGGATACCGGCTTCGGACACAGTGCCCCTGCACCTGGCGACACACCATCCGACTCTCTATCTGCTTGCCCACCTGGGCGACGCACTGGCGGAAGCTGGAATCACGGTGGACGGTGAAATCCGTCGGGCGACGACCGGCGATCCGCCGGACCGGCCGACCTGGTCGCACGTGGTGTCGTCGGACTCGCTGGGGGCGGTCGTATCCGAGATGCTGAAGCCGAGCGACAACCAGGCCGCGGAGTCGATACTGCGTACCGTGGGCCTGGAGGTGTCCGGCGAGGGATCGGCAGCGGCGGGACTCGCGGTTGTCGAAGGGGTCCTCGCGCGCTGGGGCATCGAACCCGGGGCGATGCTGCTGTCCGATGGATCGGGGCTCTCCCGCTATAACCGGATCGCCCCGGCTGCCATGGCCCGGCTCCTACGGGCGATGTGGAGGCACCCTGAATACGAGGTGTTCGTTTCCGGCCTACCGGTCGCCGCGGTGGACGGCACGTTGCAGCGTCGTCTGTCCGGTACCCCGGCCGAGGCAAACGTCCGGGCCAAGACAGGCTCGCTCGCCGCGGCCAGGACACTGTCCGGGTATCTGACCGACGGGAGTGGCGACACCCTTGTGTTCTCCCTCATGGTGAACGACTACGACGTACCCGGAAGCGTCGCGATGGCCCTCGAGGACCTGATCATCGAGCAGATCGCCCTGTACCGGCGCGCGGTGGAGCCGGGGTGGCCTGAGTACCGCGGAGACGGTCGATGAGCACCGTGTACGCGGGGGGACCTCGGAGAGATCCCGAGGCGGATTGGCTGGGCTGGCGCGAGGCTCTCGACACGATACTCGCTCACTGCGAAAGCCTGCCGACCGAACGCAGCGAGGCGGCCCGAACTCTGGGTTGTGCCGTGGCCGAGGACGTGAGGGCCTCGGTGTTCCACCCCCCATGGGACAACAGTGCGATGGATGGCTTCGCCGTCCACGCCGACGATGTCAGGGGCGCGACCCGGGAGAGCCCTATCACCCTGCCGGTCTCCGACGACATCCCGGCGGGCTCGTTTCCTTCCGGCCCTCTCGAGCGCGGAACGGTGGCCAGGGTCATGACCGGTGCTCCCGTTCCCGCGGGCGCCTCCGGAGTTGTCCGGGTCGAACACACGGCGGAGACCCCGGAAGAGGTGACATTCTTCCAGGACTCCGACGCAGAACGGAACATCAGGCGTCGCGGAGAGGACATCGAAGAGGGGGAGATGGTACTCCGGAGAGGAGATCCCGTGACTCCAGCCACCGTCGGCGTCCTCACCATGCAAGGCATGTCCGACGTCGTGGTTCGCAGACGGCCCCGGGTCGGGGTGCTGTCCAACGGCAACGAGTTGGCGGACTTCGACGAGGTCGAGGAAGTCAGGGCCGGACGACGCATCATGAACTCCAACGGGCACGCCCTCGCGGCCCAACTCGTTACCGCCGGCGCCGAACCCGTTGCTCTCGGTATCGCACGTGATGACGCCGACGATGTGCGGCGATGCCTGGAGCGCGCCGTCGACTGTGACGCGGTGATCTCCTCGGCAGGAGTCAGCGTCGGGGACCACGACCAGGTCAAGGCTGCTCTGGACGACATGGGCATGCGACGGGTGTTCTGGCGGGCGAGGATTCGGCCGGGCAGCCCTCTCACGTTCGGCCTCCTGGGTGGAAGACCGTTCTGGGGCCTCCCCGGCAACCCCGTTTCCGCGATGGTGACGTTTGAGGTCTTCCTGCGGCCCGCACTGCGAAAGATGATGGGACACCGGCATCCCGAGGCTCCGCGGGTGATCGCACGGGCACGGAAAGCGATTTCGTCGTCGGCCGACCTGACTCATTTCTATCGCGTCCGGCTGTCCCGGGTGGCCGGTGATCTTCCTGGCGTGGAGCTAACCGGACCACAGGGCTCCGGGATTCTGACATCCATGAGCGTCGCTGACGGCCTTCTCATTGTGCCCGAGGGAGTCACGGAGGTCTTAGCGGGAGAGATCGTCGAAGTCATCCCGCTTCCCGGAGACTGGTCGTGAGTGACAAGGTCCTCGCCCTGATCGGCACCCGCCGGGGACTGTTCCGCGCCCTTTCCGATGAAGATCGCCGAGAATGGACACTGGAGGGCCCCTCGATCGTGGGCTATGAGGTGTATCACGCCATCCTCGACCCGCGCGATCCGCAGACCGGCTACGCAGCGGTCCGGCACGAAGTCTGGGGCGCGCATATCTACCGGACGAGAGACGCGGGCAGTACGTGGGAGCCCCTGGAAGCTCGACCGTCGTTTCCCGACGATTCAGGCCGTGCGGTAGCAGCGATATGGCATCTCGAGACGGGAGGGGATGCCGAACCGGGAGTGGTGTATGCGGGGGTCGAGCCCGCGGCACTGTTCGTGTCGCGGAACGAGGGTGATTCCTGGGAGCGCATCGCCAGCATCGAAGAGCACCCCACGGCCGCCTCGTGGCAACCCGCGAAGGGTGGCCTGGCGCTTCACTCGATCCGGGTGGATGCCTCGAACCCGTCCCGGATCTTCGCCGCGGTGTCCGCGGGCGGCACGTATAGGTCGGAAGACGGTGGACGGTCGTGGGCAGCGATCAACGCGGGTGTGCGGGCAGAGTTCCTGCCGGACACGCGACCCGAGGCCGGGCAGTGCGTTCACAGCGTGCGGTTGCATCCTCTCTTGCCGCAGCGTCTGTACCAGCAAAACCACTGCGGTACCTATCGAACTGACGACTCAGGAGACACCTGGAAGGAAATCACCCCCGGTCTTCCGAGCGATTTCGGGTACGTCGTGGGCCTGGATCCGTCAGACCCGAACCGGTGCTGGGTGATCCCCGAAGAGAGCAGCCACCTGCGAGCCGTGTGCGATGGGAAGCTGCGCGTCTACGAGTCGGTCGACGCAGGGGCGTCGTGGACGGCACGATCGGAGGGTCTGCCGCAGGCCCAGGCCTGGCTCACGGTTCTTCGCGAGGCCCTGGCCACGGACGGACTCGAACCCTGCGGAGTCTACTTCGGCACGTCCACGGGCCACGTGTTCGGCAGTCGCGACGGAATCGAGTGGCAGGCGATCGCCCGTCATCTGCCGAAGGTACTGTCGATGGAAGTCTCGGTCGGGGCCGGCTGAGCGGCCTGGACTCTCGTCAAACGGAGGCGCCGCCCCTCCACTCGATCACCGCCCCACCGCTCGTGTAACCACCACCCACCGCGGTGAGCACGATGTTCGCCGTCTGTGGCAGGGGGCCGTGCATACCTTTGAGAGCTTCGTCGAGCGCGATCGGGACGGTAGATGCAGACACATTCCCATATGTCTCGATGACGTCGATCACCCTTCCCCTCGGGAGCTTCAGGGCCTTCTCGATCCCCACCGTGATCCGCCTGTTGGCCTGGTGCGGGACCACCACGTCCACGTCCGCCCACCCTAGGTTGGTCCGCTCCAGCGCCCGGGAGCCGACTCCGACCATCGACTTGATTGCGTTGCGGAGAACGTTGGGTCCCCCCCCCATGCTCAGCTTGGGAATCGCGTCTCCGGGCTTCATGACCGCCTGGCCGGTGAGATTCAGGTGCTTCGGAGAGTAGTCAGCCGTCGTGTAAGGAGGGGCGAGCAGACGACCGCGACCCCCTTCCTGAGTGAGTACGGCTGCGCCGGCCCCATCCCCGAACAGTACGGCTGTCTTCGGGTCGGAGTAGTCCGTGATTCCCGTCAGGAAGTCTCCGGACACGACCAGAACGTTGCACGCGGAGCCCGCGGTGACGAACGCGTGTCCCGTCGCGAGGGCATAGATAAAACCAGCGCACGCGGCATTGAGGACGAATCCGGGGGTCGTGGGGATGCCCAGCATATCCGCGACGGTGCAGGCCGCGTTCGGGACTGTTTCCTTCTCCGTCAGCGATGCGACGACCAGCAGGTCGAGATCGGACGCCTCCATCCCTGCGTCCGCCAGCGCCTCCCGCCCCGCTGCCGCACACATCTGCTCGGCGGATCGATCCACGGCCGGGTCCATGACCCGGCGCTCGCGAATCCCGGTCACCTGGATCGACCAGCGATCGAAAACCTCGGCAGCGCTCAGGTCCGCCACTTCTTCCGGGTCGATGCCGCGCAGTGAACTCCGTGCCATGTCCACGTTGAACGCACGGCGGATCGAGTCCATCTCGTAGAGTTGGAAGTTGTCCACGGATCGCTGCGGAAGATACCGTCCGGACCCGGCCACGAAGGCCTGTGGTGCGCTCGTCGTCAATTCTCTTCCCGTCTCCAGATGGGTTCACGCTTCCGACCGACTCCTGAACGGGTCCGCCGAAATCTGCGAGACTACGGTTGGCGAAGATACGGGATGAGTGGACGGACCTCAATTCGTGGTGGGACTACATCACGGGGGCACCACCCGGGACGGATGGCGCGTCCTTCAGCGAAGGTCCGTCTCAGCCTCCGTCGCGCTGCCGGTGCGGCGGCTCGGATCCTGGCGGGACCGGCGTGGCACCAGCCGGCCGGCGGCTCGGGTTCTGACCCCGGGCGCCATCGGGTTGTGACTGGCGGTCGCGCTGCCGGGACTGCGCCCCGGCTCGACGGCGGACTTCATCGACCGCGGTGCGCCAATCCGCTCCCTGCTGCATCCGTCTTCGGACTGCCGCCGAGAGCCCCAACATCCGATCGCCACGCGTTCCTCTGTCCATCGCTGAGTTGACCATCTCCAGTGCGTTCTCTGTCGGGACGCCCGCTTCCGTCAGGTCGCTGAGGACGATAAGTGGGACGGCAAGGCCGCGACCTCCCCTCTCACGGCCGGCCATGGACCGGATCGCATCGCGGGGAACTCCTCGGCGCAGCGCCTCGGCGGCAGCAGCCAGGCTGGCCGGTCTGTGGTCCGGGCCCAGGATGCCCCTGGCCTCTCGGAGCCTGCCCGCATACGCGCCCAGGGCCGACACCACACGTTCCGGCGGATAGCCCTTGGCGACTCCTTCGAAGGCCTTGCGTGCGATCAGCCCTTGAGGAACGCCCGCCTCACGAGCCTCCCGAGCGATCTCCCTGACCTGGGCCGCGTATTCCGACGGCATGGCGTCTTCGAGTCTCCGCGCGTCGGTCTCCTGTGCAGAAACCCGTGCGGGAGCCCCCACCGCGATTACGAGGGCGATCAGCGCGATCAGCGCGTGTCGCGTGCTGGCCCACTTCCGGCGCCCTGGATTGTGTAGTTCAATATTCATGGCACTCATCCCGTGACGAACGCGGAACGCGCTCCGTCCACTCGTTCTCAAGACGACCTCCAGGCTCACGGCGTCACATCCGGCGAGAGAGGCGGCTCGGCCACGAAGATCGTAGCCTGGACTTCCCCCCACTCATCCTCCGTCAGACCGGGGGCCGACGATGGAACGTACCAGGCACCATCGACGAAGAACCCGAAGTGGTGCACACCGGCGAGGATCGGTAGCGCGATCCGCCACACCTCGCCGTCACGGAGCATCGGTACAGGTTCCCACTCCGTGAACCCGCCGACGCACTGCACTTCACTCGCGGCCGGGGCCCTGAGCGCGAGGACGAGCGTCGGCTCGTCGTCCTGAAGGACCTGCCAGGTCAGCTCCGGTACGGGGCCCATGCGCGCCAACTCCAGGCTCACCCCTGCCCCGAGGCTGCCTCCAGCGGGCGAGTCCAGCAACGGGTCAGGCCCGTACTTGCCGCCCGAAGCAACGACCGTGGACGTCGCACCTGTTTGAATCCTCAACCCCGCGGATGCGACGAACTCGTCGCCGTCCGGCGTGTCCCACACCGCACCCTCGACGAAGAATGTGCCCGCCTCCGGCCGCACTTCCAACCCGAGACGACCGACTACGTAGGGTCCCTGCGGACTCTGGTACGCTTCGACGGCCAGGCGCGGCGTCACGACGCCGAGGCGCTGCCCGATCTCCGCGGTTCCCCCCCATGCCCACAGGTCCGAAGTCACGATTGAGCCAATCCGGTAGACGCGCGGACCGAATCGGGTGTCGCGCACGAACGTCTCGAACACGGACACTTCCGATGTGCCGAGGCCCCCGTATCCGCCCAGGCGGATGGACGTACCGCCGGCCGTGAACCCCAGCTCCGGCTCTACCTGCACATACGCTGCGCGATATGGCACGGGGTTGCCCACGGTGAACGCCTCGCCCATGACGGTGAGACCCAGCGACACGTTTCGGGAGACGGGCTGCAACCAGCCGCCCCCGGCCAGGACAGAGGCCCAACTGGCACCTTCTTCACTCAACGCGAGACCGCCGATGCCGGCGACCTGAAAGTAGCCTCCAGACCCGAACGTTCCCACCAGGCGCAGGCCACCGTTGGCGTACGTGCTCGCGATGCCGGTCCCCCCGGCCGGAGGTAGCGAATAGGATGCCCCGAGGTCCACGGCGAGAGTCGTTTCCTGGGCGCAGACCCGCCCGCCGGCAAACAGGAACAGCAGCATGGCAGCCGGCCCGATCCCCGCAACACGCCCCTGCCAGAGTCGCGCGCACGTTCCAGAAGTCCCGGCCGGACGGGATGCCGAAGAAACTAGATATCGTTGAGCGTGGACACGGCCACGATCGCGTTCTGCTGCCCGAAACCGTCGTCCTGATAGCCGGCCGCGTTGGGGTCCGTGATCCAGTCCGCACCATCGATCACGAACATGTACTCGTGTACACCCGGTTGCAGGGGGACCCGCCCCGACCACACCCCATCTCCATCCGCGTCTTCGAGTTCGACGGTGGGCTGCCATTCGGTGAAGTCTCCGACCAGGTGAACCGTTTCGGCCGCGGGTGCGTCCACGATGAACTGTACGTATACGCGAGAATCGGCGATCGCGCTGCCATCCGGAAGACCGACGAGACCCAGAACGAGAACGATCGCCGCCGCCGCGAGCACCGCTGCCGGCGGCACCGGTACCATTCTCGGACGCAACAGCCACACGAGCCACCGCGGCACCGCGGATGTCCGGTCCGACTCGACGGCGGCCAGCACACGAGCGTCCAGGCCCAACGGGGCCCCCGCCGGCGCCGCGACCCTTATCTCCTCCAGTAACCCATCCCACTCAACCGCCCTGGCTCTGAACTCCACCGGGAGCTCTTCCAGGGGCAGATCGCCGTCCAGATAGGCCTGCAACCGGCTGTCCATGATCAACTCCCGTACGACTGGAGTAACACCTGCATCTCTTCGCGAGCCCTATGAACCCTCATCTTCAGGGCCGGCACCGATACGTCCAGCGTCTCCGACATCTCGGTGTACGACCAACCCTCCACGTGCTTCATCAGAAACGCCTCTCTCTGCTCTACCGGCAGGCTCCGCAGAGCCTGTTCGATCTCACTCCTGATCGTCCCGAGCTCCGTCTCACGCTCCGGATTGCCATCTGTCGCGACCAGGTCTGGTATCTTCTCGACCGGAATCATCGTCCGCTTCGACTTCAGGTAGTCCTTGCAGGCGTTGGCTCCGATTCGAAACAGCCACGCTCCCACTCTTTCCGGGTCGCGGCATCTGCGGAGGTTGCGGTGAGCCTTGATGAACGCTGACTGCACGACATCTTCAGCATCATCCTGGCGTCCCGTCATCCTCTCGGCGTGGCGATACAGGAGATCCTGATACCGGCGAACGATCTCGCCGAACGCCCGATCTGAACCTCGCAACGCCTGCCCCACCAATTCGGCATCAGAATCGTGTCGGATATCAGACCTCTCGTCGGGTTTCACCAGTATGACGAGTGGTAGCGTCCGTGGGTCACATCCACTCGTGGCAACGATCAACGGATCGTGGTAGTATCCGGTCCATGTCTACCACTCACGACATTCCGACCCCTGCGCTGCTCCTGGACATCGACGTTCTCGAGGGAAACCTCAGACGGATGTCCAAGCGATGCAAGGAACTCGGTGTAGCCTTGCGGCCTCACATCAAGACGCACAAGTGCATCGAGATCGCGCTCGCCCAGCGGGCCCTGGGGGCGCACGGAATCACCGTGTCCACCCTCGCCGAAGGTCGAGCGTTTGCCGATGCGGGATTCGATGACATCACGTGGGCGTTCCCCGTAGTCCCGGGTCGGCTCCAGGAGGCGGCGCAACTTGCCGATCGCGTGCGCCTCGGAATGGTCGCCGATTCGACGACGGCCGTGGACGTACTGGTCGGCAGCGGGGCTCCGTTCCGGGTTTGGCTCAAGATCGACTGCGGCTACGGCCGGGTCGGTGTCGATCCCAGGTCGTCAGCTCCCCGAGAGCTGGCCGACAGGGTACTCGGCGGCGGGTTGGAGCTGGCCGGAATACTGTCACACTCCGGAAACGCCTACCGTGCGAGCTCGCGCGACGAGATCGCGCGGATTGCGGAAGTGGAGCGCCGCACTATGGTCGATCTCGCCGGCGAGTTGGCGGCCGAGGGCATCTCCGTTCCGGATACCAGCATCGGGTCCACTCCGTCGATGTCCGCCTATCCGACGCTTGAAGGCATTACCGAAGTCCGGCCGGGCAACTACGCACTGCACGACTACACGCAGGTGTTGCTCGGATCATGCGCGGTGCGCGAGTGCGCAGCCACGGTGCTCACCACCGTCGTCTCCTCCAGCCAGGATCGCGCCATCTCCGTCGTAGACGCGGGAGCCCTCGCCATGTCTCTCGACCCCGGTCCGGAACACATGGGACGCCGCAGTTTCGGCGAAGTTCTCGACGCGCGGGGTCCGGGAATGGTGCGGCGAAATGCCCGACTGACCTCGCTCAGTCAGGAACATGGAATCGTGTCCAGTTCCTTCGACGTGGGCGCCCGCATCAGGGTCCTTCCCAACCACTCGTGCCTCACCGTGGCCTGTTTTGACGCCTTTTTCGTCGTGCGGGGCGACGAAGTCCTGGACTCCTGGCCCATCCTCAGACAGCGCTGATCCTCTTCTGGCACGCGAGATGCAACCATCGGGCGCCGGAAGCGTTCGGTCCGTGCATGCGAACCGGACTCATGGCGAACCTCGAGTAGCTGCGCCCCGGCAACTCGTGGCCGCCCAGCGAGAGCGGGACGGCGGATGTCAGCGGATGGAGGCATCTCGATGGCCAGAATCGGCAACGAAGCCGATCGAGAGCACAGCGGGCACTACCTTTCTGCGGTAGCCGTCGTTGCGGTAGCCGTCGCAGCACTGGCGTGGTTCGGCCAGAATCGCACGTTGGCAGCGGCTGCCGCCGCGCTTGGCCTCTACGCCCTTCATCTGTTCAGCATTCGATTCCTGCTCGACAACCAGAAGCGCCAGCAGCGCGTCTTGGATGCCCAGTGGGAGGTTCTTCAGCGCTTCATCGATACCGCTACACCGTCCGACGAACTGGACGATCTGGTGCCCGCGATGCCGGTGGACCGAGACGCCCCCGAGCGTTTGGTCGAAGTCCCTGCCGTTCAGGCAGCGGCACCCGTCGCAGCTCCGGCCGCGGTGCCCGATCCGAAGCCCGCAAGTCAGCCCCCGGTCGCCGATATCGACGTCGGGCCCGCGAGCGAGATTCTCGAGGCCCTGGAAGCTCCGCAGCCTGAAATAGCCCGACCCGACGCCGAGCCAGTCGTTCGTGGCGAGGTGGTTCCCCCGGTCGAGTCGCTCGGAGGTACCGGGTCCGGATTCGCGTTTGTCGTCGAGGAGGATGCAATGAGCGACGAGGAGTCCTACCGCGAACCGGTCCACGAAGTACCGGTCCCGCGTCATTTCGCACTGGGCACGGTGGCCCTCGTTCGTGACCTGCTCTCGCCGGCAGAGGTAGCCCGGGTGCTGCTCGAGCAGCGCAAGCAGCCCGGGAAGAAGTTCGGTGTGCTTGCCGTGGAGATGGGACTGTTGACTGACAGCCAGCGCGAGGAACTCTTGCTCGCCCAGCAGGAAGGCCTGTTCACGGACGCGGAGATGCGTGACGCCCGTCAGAGGCTCCGCCAGTTTCGCGAGAACGCGGCTCATTCGATGGCAGGACTAGACTAGTCTGAAGACGACCGCCGGCGGTAGACTCAGAAGTCGAGTCGGTCGAAACGGCGGATAGCAGCTCGATACGGAAGGACCCCTGCGACGGCGCAGCACAGCAGGGTTCCCGCCAGGGCCAGGCTCACTTCCCAGAGCAACGGGTCTCGCGGCTCTCGACCCGGCAACCCGGACAGCAGGAATCCTCGCAGAATCCATATCTGAAGCGCCACGACGCACCCGAGGTTCACTACCGCCCCCAGCATGAAGAGAAGGCCTCCGATCGAGGTCGGGATCTGGGCGGCGTTCTCGGACTCGAACTCAGGAAAAAAGACACCCCACGCCAGGGCCTGCGCCGCAAATGCCAGGCTGAGCGCAACGGTGGAAGCGAGGGACAGCACGGCCAGACCGGCCGGCACACCGAGCAGGTAGTTGGTGAAGCCGGTCAGGATCAGGGCAAGGGCCGTGAGAGGCACTGCTCCAACCCAGTACTTCGCTCCGAGGATAGTTCGAGCATCCAGTGGGGCCGACCGCAGCAGCCAAAGCGTTTGTCCCTCCAGACTGAGGGCCGGAAACACGAACCTGGCCGCGATCGCCGCCAGCACGAAACCGGAGAGCGCGAGGTTGAGGAACACGACGAGGGTTATGAGATAACGGGTGATCATCTCGCCCGAACTCAAGGGTAGCACCCTGATGTTGTAGACGTACACCACGACGAGCACTCCGAGGATGATCAACTGCGACCACTGGGTGGTATCCCTGAAGAAGATGCGGACGTCCTTCAGCACCAGTTGCTGCCGCTGCAGTGACGCCCGACTCACCGCGCGTTCAAGCCATGTCCAACCGGCATGGTGGCGGATTCGGTTCTCGGTCCCTTCCTGAGCGCGAGTGAAACATGCCGGATACAGGGTTCGGTGCAGCATCGCGCCGACCGTGATCGTTCCGAGCGCCGTAGACCACAGAAGGACCAGGAGAAATGGATCGAAACCACCCTGCAGGAAGCCGGCCATGGCATCTGCCCCCCACTGCGACGGGAGCCAGGGAGATGAGGGCCCCCGAAGGGCGGCCATGAAGTCGACGAGGTTTCGGTAAGACTCCGGGTTCACAAGACGCTCCGGCCGAAGCACCCGCAGAAGGAGCACCACGAGTCCCACTGCCGCTACCGCGATGATGCCGAGGATGTCCTTCGATCGGCGGGCCGGAAAGATCCGCACCAACAGAAGCGTCATCGCGCTTCCTATCGCCGCCGGTATGACCAGGAACGGAACCACGGCAAGGACCGAAAGAGCCGCGAACGCCCATCCACCATCGTACACCGTCCAATAGGCAGTCAGCATCGGAGCGAGCATCAGTACGACCATCCAGGACGAGCTGACGAGAGTCTCCGCAAGCCGGGACAGGTAGACGGACAGCCAGTCGACGGGCGCAGCCCGGATCCACGGGAGATCGCGCGAAAGGAAGAAGCTGGAAAGGGCAGCGATCAGGTTTGACAGCAGAAGGATCCCGAGGAACACGAGAAGACCGAGCGCCAGCAGCTTCGACGCGAGCAGCGGACCGACCTCCTCCACTCCCCGCAAGGCTATGAGCAACCGGCTCAGGGTGACGTAGATGAAGGACCATGCAGCTGCCCCGACTCCCAGAACCATGGCCGCACGACCCCAGCGAGCGCGGCCGGCGACACCGCGGCGCCTGGCGGACAGCATCTTCGGGGTGAGGAGCATGGCAAATTCGCGCCGGACGGACACCCTCAGTCTCCCACCACTCGGGCGATCTCGGAGTCCGTGGCCCCACGCGTGATCTTCAAGAAGATCTCCTCCAGCCCGGCAGTCTCGGAACGAGCTTCGCGGCGAAGGTCGTCGATCGAGCCGGACACCACCACGCTCCCCCGATCGATCACCGCCAGGCAGTCGCACAGGCTCTCTGCCAGCTCCAGGGTGTGCGTGGACACGAGCACCGTTCCTCCACCGTCCGCGAACGTCCTCAGCACGTCCTTGAGAAGCCACGCTGAGCGGGGATCGAGGCCTACCATGGGCTCGTCCACCACCAGGACGCGGGGCCGGTGGATCAGGGCCGACGAGATGATCAGCTTCTGCCTCATCCCGTGCGAATATGACTCGACAAGCTGGTTCTTCCACGGAGCAAGGTCCCACAACTCCAGCAGTTCGTCGATCCGGGTCGCCACGTCCGGGCCCCTGAGACCGTACAGGCCCGCTGAGAACGTGAGCAGCTCGGCTCCCGTGAGCTTGTCGTAGACGAACGGTCGATCGGGTACGAAGCCGAGCTGCCTTCTGGCCTCGATCGGCTCGAGCACGTTGTCGTGCCCGGCCACCAGGACGCGGCCCGAATCTGGCCTGAGGATGCCGGCTATCATCCGGAGAGTCGTAGTCTTTCCCGCGCCATTGGGACCCAGGAGCCCAAAGATCTGGGCGGCCTCTATTTCAAGGTCGATGCCGGCGACGGCCGTGAAGTCACCGTATCGCTTCGTCAGGTTCTCAAGAAGGATCATTCCAGTAGCTCCCGCTGGGTGGGAACGGAATCAGGCACGGGACTCCCCGGACGCGTGAAGAACGCGAGTTCGAACGCCGTTCGCTCCACGCGCAGGCCACCGAAGATCTCGCCGTCCACCAGCCTTCCGTCCTCGTCGATCCACGTCTCCCGCACCACGTCTCCATTGCCGCTGCGAACTCGCCACGCCTGGACCGTGTCTTCCCTGACCGAGATCCAGGCCCCCGAGATCGAGTCCGTGTCCGCGCTGTCGGGAAAGGCCAACGAAGCCGCTTCGAGGACTCGGATCTCCCGCAACCGCGTACTCGCCGCCAGCGGATCGAAGACCTTCACTTCGTATCGGTGTCCCGGCTCCACCTGGCCGTCCGCGGCGAGCCTCAGACGCCACCCCGAGGAAGTGGTTAGCGATTCGGAGATCGGAACTCTTCCGGTCTCCCGGCCAGTGGCGTCGAAGAGCACCACCACCGAGTCGCCGTCGGACACAACGCGCGTTCTCGCGGTGTCTCCACCCACGATGGAAGTGAGCGTCAGGCTGTCCAGGTCGAGGCTCGCATCGAGGTATTCTTCCGACGAGCGTTCGGAGCGCCCGGCCACTCCGAGCGATGGCAGGTCCAGGATGACCCGGTCGCGGACGAAGAAGCCGGAAGCTGCCGGCAGCGTATCGATCTCGACCTGTCCCCAACCCGCACGAAGGTCGTCTCGGTACACGGCGTAGTAGGCGACTCCGGGCGGGAGCGTCGAAACACCAAGCGCCAGCCGCTCCGCTTCGGCGGGGAAGAACACGCGTCTCGCATGCCAGCCCAACGCCGCGACCCAGGCAATCAGTATGAAGACCGCGAGGCCCGTACGACCCATTCCACCTTCCTGTCTGTTAGCTGCGTGATGACTCAGGAACCGCCTCAGGTCGGGCCGGCAGCGTTCCGGAGCGGTGGCCACTGGGCAAATGCCGCTCCGTCCGCCCGTGGCGCAAGACCGGCCTCTCACCGTCCCGCATCGGCCTCACGCTCCAGGGCCCGGGCCAGGTCGCCACGCGTATCCACGTCGATCGGAGAGAGAGCGTCGATGGGAACACTGCGGTGGGCCATGCCGGAACGGACGATGACCTCCCACAGACCGGCATCCGGCCCGTACCGCCTTGCGAGATCTGGAAGCGACTGGAGGCTTGGTGCTGGCAGAAGGACCGGGTGCCCGGGGCGATCCCGGAAACGCGCGCGCGCCGTGATGGGTTTGCCGGCATCGTGTGCGCCGCGAACCGCCCGAACATGATCTGCGGTCAGTCCCGGTTCGTCACCCAGCAGGATCATCACACCGGCCACAACGCGGTCCGCGAGGGCCTCAATTCCGGTGACCACCGATACCAGGCGGCCCTCCCGTTCTCCCCGTACCGCCGCGAAGCGGACCGGCAGCCCCTGGAGGGATGACCGCACGGCGCGAGCGTCGTTCCTCACGACCACGACGATGGGGTCGAGGTCAGCGGCCAGGGCCGTGGCGACCACCCTGTGAATCACGGGGATGCCTCGAAAATCGCTGAGGAGCTTCGAGCCCTCAGCCATCCGCGTCGACCGGCCAGCCGCCAGAATCAGACCCGCGAATCCGGACTCCGCGCCTGACGTTCCGGGCTCGATGCCCGTCAAGAACCTGATTCCCCCAGTCGCCGCACGGCCAGCATTTCTGCCAGTATCGCGACGGCGATCTCGTCCGGAGTCACGGCGCCGATGTCCAGTCCGATGGGCCCGCGGATGCGGGCGAGATCGGAAGAAGGAACGCCACTCTCCTGCAGGGCCTCTCGGCGCGTCCTCTGTGTGCGCTTACCGCCAAGCAGGCCGATGTACCGACACCCGGCGCCGATTGCCGAGCGCAGGGCCGCGAGATCCAGCCGTTCATCATGCGTGAGAACAGCGACGTCGGTCCATTCACCAGCGTCCAGGGTGCTCAGCGCCTCGGCCGGCCATTGCAGGACCAACTCGGACGACGGGAACTGCGACGCGCGGACTAGCCCTTCGCGCGGATCCACCACCGTTACACGGTACCCCACCCGCGACGCCAACGCAGCGAGCGACACGGCGATCGGGGTCGCTCCAACGATCACCAACCGGCGCGGAGGAAGAACGCGGTCCACGAAGACCCGCTCGGCCGAGATGAGAGTCAGCGTTTCGGATCCCTCGCGAGCGAACAAGCGATCGAGTTTTCCGGCCACTTCCCTGTCGAGCGCCGAATCGCCCAGGCTTCCGACCACTGTACCATCGGCGCGGACGAGAAGCTGGCGGCCCATGGTCCTCTTGGACAGCCCGGTAACCAGCGCCCCATGAGAACTCGAGTCGATCCGACCCTCGAGAAGCTCCAGCAGCCCGGCCCACACGATATCCTCGGGCTCGTGTCGACGAATCAGGACATCGATCTCCCCACCGCACGCCAAACCCACACCGGCAGCCATTTCGTCGCTGATGCCGTAGGAGACGACCCGTGGACCGGCCGAAGAGGTTTCGCCCAACATCGAGAGCATGTGCTCGCGCAGGTCCGCCTCGATGCACCCAGCCGAGATCGTGCCGGCGAAGGAGCCGTCAGCGCCCACGGCGTATCGGGCCCCGGGAAGCCGCGGAGCCGACCGCTTGACCCCGATCAGCATCGCCTCTCCCCAAGGTTGGCGCTGGCCCGTCCAGTCGACGACTGCATTTCGAATCTCAGGAAGGCTCATGGCAGTAATGTATGGGGTCACGTCGATTCGTGGGACGCCGTTCTTGACGACCGCGGACGGCTGGGCAAGGTTGGCGCCCACTCGGGCGCGTCGATCGATTTCGCCAGGAGACCAGATGTCGATCAGTCTGCATCGAGCTTTCGAGGTTCGGCGACCCGTCGAGGATGTGTGGCTCTTCCTCACGGACCCTCACTCGATAGCAGGGTGCATGCCCGGCGCTCATCTACTCGACGTCGTGGACGGTACGTTCGTCGGCGAAGTCAGCCTCAAACTGGGCCCTGTAGGAACCACGCTCGCTGGAGAAGCCGGTTTCCGCGAACTCGACACCGCGGCTCACTCCGTGCTCATGGCGGCGACGGCGAAAGAGGTCGCGGGTGACGGTTCTGCAGACCTGCGCATGCGTAGCCGATTGTCCGAGCGGGGCGGCGCGAAGACCAGCGTGGATGTCCACCTCGGTGTGCGCCTCGATGGTCGCCTCGACGGACCGATTCTGAGCCGGGTCCTGGCGGGCGCTGCCGAGATTCTCCTGCGACGGTTTGCCGCCTGTGTACGCAGTCGTCTCGAAGCGACACAGGCGGCTGCCGAAAACTGATGCCCGGTCGCCCGGCTCAGACGGAGTCCCGGATCTCCCTGACCTGGCCATCGAGACCTACCACGGTCATGCCCGACGTGACCAGCGTCTCGCCCGTCGATCCGTCCGCGACCACCACTCTCTCGCCACCCATCCGCCGAGCCGTGTCCAGGGCCTGGCGTGCCCGCGCGAGCAAGGCCTCCGCGTTCGGCATCGTGTTGTCAAACCCGCCGACACCGGCGCTCAGGGTAATCCGGCCGGACCAGGGTACCGGTAGCGCCGCGATCTCCTCGAGCACGCGTGACGCGAACCCGTACGCCCCGGAGAGCGTCTCGCCGCTGAGGAAGACGACGAGCCTGCGCTCATCCACACGGCCGTACATATTCGACGCTCGCGTCTGCGACTTGAGAGCCTGCACCGCAACCTCGATCGCCCCGTAGGCTTTCTTCTCCCCGTACATCGACACGTATTCGTCATACCGGTCGACCTCCAGGAGAACGATCGTCAGCGGAGGCTGTCTCCGGGCCGCTTCGAAGAGTTTGTCGAGGAAGTAGTGCAGGACTTCGCCCGCCGGGAGATCCTCGGCACACGGTTCCGAGTCCTCGGGCTTCCGGGACTCGTCAGGCCGCTCCATCCACCATTGTCGCTCGAGCCCTGCCCCGAGCGCGGCTGAGGCTACCACCGCGATCATGGCACCTATCAGGGACCAGAAGGGCGGGCGGCCGTCCAGCAGTGCCGCGAACAACTCAGCCAGGACCATCATGGCGGATGTCCATGCGAGTCCGACGAGAGCCCCCTTCCAGCCCAGATAGCGCGTGAGCAGGAAGACTGGAGCCAGGCCCACCAACCAGACCACGCGACCCCAGGTTCCCAACTCATCGTGCAGGGCCAGTTGGGCGACGGCTGCGAGCACCGGAAGGAATGCGGCGAACAGAAAGGCATGAGACGGCATTCGCGCGGGGATACCGCGCTCGATCGGATTCGTTGCGCTCATTCTAACCGTCCGATCTCCGGGCAGCCCGAATCTCCTCGGTCAGCTTGGGAAGGACCTCGAACAGGTCCCCCACCACCCCGTAGTTCGCGACCCCGAAGATAGGCGCCTCCGCATCCTTGTTGACCGCCACGATGACTCCGGCCGTGCGCATACCGGCCAGGTGCTGAATCGCTCCGCTGATCCCGACGGCGAAATAGAGATTCGGAGAAACTACCTTTCCCGTCTGCCCCACCTGCTCCGAATGGGGTCGCCAGCCCGCGTCGACCACAGCGCGACTCGCCCCCAGGGTAGCGTCGTCGCCCAGCGCGTCGACCAGGTCTTCGAGTAGTCGCCAGTTGGACTCGTCCTGCAAACCGCGGCCACCCGCGACCACCACGGAAGCTTCGCGAACATCCAACGCTGTCCGTTCCGCCGCTTCCACGGCCACGACACGAGTCTTCACCGCCACTTCCGGCACGGGCAGGCTTTCGACCACTGCCTCACGAGGATTGGATACTGCCGGAAAGACATTGGGTCGGATACTGATCAGCGCCGGCGACCCGAGAAACCGGAATCGTCCGTACGCCTTTCCAGCGTACATCGGCCGGATGATGACCGGAGCGCCGTCCTCTACCGAAATCTCGGTCGCTTCCGATCCAAGGGCCACGTCGAGGCGCGCAGCAAGTCGCGCGGACAGATCCTTCCCCTGCGCAGACGCTGCGAACAGGATGGCCCCCGGGGTCACGTCTTCCGCGACAGAAGCGAGTATCTCGACCGTCGCATCGGGCTGATACAGGGCCAGGGACTCGTCCTCGCACACCAGGATCCGGTCCGCCCCGAACCGAGACAGGTCCGACGCCGATTCGGACGATCCGGCCCCGCCCACCACGATGGCCACCACCTGGCCGTTCAGTTGATCGGCAACGGTGCGTGCGGTGGCTACGACCTCGCCGGCCACCGGCCTGAGGACACCGGCACGGGTCTCCGCAAATGCCAGGATATCCGCCATCAGAGCACCTTCGCTTCCTCTCGAAGTCTGCGCACCAGTTCTGCGACCGCATCCACTCCCTCTCCCACGATCTGGGGCTCGGGGCGAGACGGCGGTGGCGTCATCTCGATCAGCTCGATCTTCGGACCGGCCAACGTGACATCCTTCTCTTCCAGCGGTTTCCTCTTCGCCGCCGTGATCCCCTTCAGACTCGGGTACCGGGGCTCGTTGAGACCTTTCTGGGCGGAGA
>CAYWLF010000004.1:0-26660 GCA_964458875.1 uncultured Gemmatimonadota bacterium | reverse complement strand
GGACCGGCTCGACGTCACCGGCTTCTACATGAACAACGAGCGGGACCTGGTGCAGGACATAGGGATCCCGGGCGTGTTCGGTCCCGGCCAGGACGTGACCCTGGCCATCAACAGCCAGAACTTCACCGACATCTCGAGCGTCGGCACACGCGCCGAAGCCGCGAAGCTGCTGGGCGGTCGGCATCTTCTCACGTACGGCCTGGATTTCTACTACGACGATTCCAAGAACACCGACCACACGGTCTCGGCATTCGTCGGGGCGGACGCGCCTCCGATCCCGCCGGACGTGGACGACACCCCGAACGTGCCGAACGCGACCTACAACCGGTTCGGCGCCTTCGCGCAGGGTGACTTCCAGCTTCACCGGAAGCTGTCTCTGATCGCCGGGGCGCGGTGGCAGAACGTCCGCTCGGAGACAAAGCCCACGCCGAACCTGGACAACCCGCTGGTCGTCGGGATCACGAATAACGCGCAGACGGTCGTGGCCTCGGCCAACGTCCTGTGGGAAGTTCTTCCGTCGCTCAACCTGGTGGGTACCGTCGGCCGTGGATTCAGGGCCCCGAACATCATCGAGCTCTATTTCAACGGACCGACGCCGGAAGGCTCCGGATACCTGATCCCGAACACGGGGCTCGAGTCGGAGACCAGCCTGAACGTCGACCTCGGGGTGAAATACTCGCGCCGAAACGTCTCGTTCGAGGCCTTCGTGTTCCGGAATGACGTCCGTAACGGAATCCGGATCACCGCCGTGCCCGATTCTGCGATCAGCGGCCTGGACGTGTTCCAGAACCAGAACTTCGGTGAGCTCCTGTACCGGGGGCTCGAGGTCGGCGGACAGTACGCCCCGATCCTGGGCCTCGAAGTCGGTGCCAGCTTCAGCTTCCTGGACGCGGAGGACGTGCTGGACGAGAACAGCCCGATCGCCGATAGCTACCGCACGCGTCTCAACGGAGACCTGACGTACCGTCGCCCGAGCGGCCGGTGGTGGGCTTCGTATGACTTCCGCTTCCAGGGTGAGAGCAGGATCTGCGCGGACGCGAACGAAACGTGCAAGGCACAGGTGGCTCAACCGGCCGTAGGGTACGTGCTACCGTCGTTCAACGTGCACAACGTGCGCGGCGGCTTTCGGATCGCACAAATCGGCCGCACTTCTCACTACATCACTGCCAGCCTCGAGAACTTCACGGACGCGCTGTACGCCGAGTTCTCGAACGCCACGTTCTTCCGGCCGCAGCCGCGAAGGACACTCCTGATCGGCTGGACCTCGACGTTCTGAGCCGGAATACGTTCCGGTATCGAGAATGAAGCGGGCTCCGCAGCATGTGGAGCCCGCTTTCGTTTGACGGCGCGTGCGCGGTGGGAATAGTGTAGCGATCGTCACTTGCGGCGGGCGGCCCGGTTCACGGGCTCCCGGCCGCGACCATCACATCCACGCGAGGGTTGGCTTCGCGCCAGTGAGCATCTCACTCGGGACCCAGGAACGTCCGCTCCGCGTGGCCGTGGTCGGCGCCGGACCCGCGGGCTTCTTTACGGCGGAGGCCCTGCTGAGGGCCTCCGGTCTCGTTTGTTCGATCGATGTCTTCAACCGGCTTCCCACTCCCTACGGACTCGTGCGGGAGGGGGTCGCGCCCGACCACGCCTCCATCAAGAAAGTCACACGGAAATACGCCCGGACTGCCGAAGAGCCGAACGTCAGGTATTTCGGTAACGTGACCTTCGGGGAAGACGTCGATCGTGAAGATCTCCTTCGCCACTATCACCAGGTCGTCTACGCGGTCGGCGCCCAGTCCGATCGACGTATGGGCATCGCAGGAGAGGACCTTCCAGGCAGTCACCCGGCGACCGAGTTCGTGGCCTGGTACAACGGTCACCCGGACTTCGCCGACCGGTCGTTCGACCTGTCCCACAAGCGGGCAATCGTGGTGGGAAACGGGAACGTGGCGGTGGATGTCGCGAGAATCCTGGTCACCGATCCGGAGATCCTGGCGTTAACGGACATCGCCGATCATGCCCTGGACGCGCTGCGCCGTAGCCGGGTCCGGGAGGTCGTGATGTTGGGGCGTCGCGGTCCGGCACAGGGCAAGTTCACCAGCGTCGAGTTGAAGGAACTCGGGCGTCTGGACGGCGTGGACGTGGTCGTAGACCCTGCTGATCTCGACCTGGATCCGGCGAGCGAGGCGGAGGCCGAGCGGAGTCGCGTCGCGAAGCGAAACCTCCACATCCTGCGAGAGCTGTCCGGCCGGGATTCGTCAGGCGCCGGTCGCCGATTGGTGCTGAAGTTCCTTGCCTCTCCCGCCGAAATCGTGGAGGCCGACGGCCATGTCGGTGCGGTACGAATCGAAAGCAACCGGCTCGTACAGACGGGAGACGGAACCAGTCGGAGCGAGGGCACCGGTGAGATCCGCGGGTTGGACGCGGGTCTGGTGCTGCGATCCGTAGGCTACAGGGGCGTACCGCTGCCGGACGTTCCGTTTGACAGTGAACGTCGCCTGATTCCTAACCTCGCCGGGCGAGTGCTTGACGGTCCGGGTGGTTCCGTGATCCCGGGAGAGTTTGTCGCGGGGTGGATAAAGCGAGGACCGAGCGGGATCATAGGCACGAACAAGCCGGATGCCGCGGAGACCGTGTCGGAAATGCTGGAGGAAATAGCCGGCGGCGAGTTCCGCGCACCGGCGCAGCCCGATCCCGCGGCGATCGTCCAACTCCTCGAGTCCCGTGGTATCCGGTATGTGAGCTTCGATGACTGGCGGAAGCTGGACGAAGTTGAGACGATGGAGGGCGCGGAGCAGGGAAGACCGCGCGTCAAAGTCGTGCGGGTCGAGCGAATGCTGGAGATCATGGGCCGATAGGAGAATCCATGGAAGTGAGATCGCTGGGCTCCGGTGTCGGCGACGTGACCTGTGTCGGGTTCGGTGGCATGCCGCTGTCCATTGCGGGGCGACCCGATGTGGCGGAGTCCGTACGGGTCCTGCACGCGGCCCTCGACGCAGGCATGACGTTGATCGACACGGCCGACGTCTACTGCCTCGACGATGACGACATCGGGCACAACGAACGCCTGATCGAGCGTGCGTTGCGGGAGTGGTCGGGGAATGCGGACAGCATCGTCGTTGCGACCAAGGGAGGTCTCACCAGGCCCGCAGGCCGCTGGGAGAGCGACGCGAGCCCCGATCACCTCAGGGTTGCCTGCGAGGCCTCTCTCAGGGCCCTGGGGGTCGAGACGATCGACCTGTACCAGTTGCACGCCCCGGATTCCAGGGTCCCGCTGGAGGACAGCGTCGGAACCCTGGCCGATCTTCACGTCGAGGGGAAGATCAGGGCCGCCGGGTTGTCGAACGTGACGGTGGACGACATCCGGCGCGCCGCCGCGATCATGCCCATCGCGAGCGTGCAGAATCGGTTGAGCCCTTTCTTTCGCGAGGCCCTCGACGAGGGAGTCGTCGAGCATACGATGAACGAAGGTATGGGCTTCCTGGCCTACAGCCCGGTCGGCGGCGGCCGGCTCAATCGGAAGCTGCCGGACCACCCGGTGGTCTCGGCGATCGCGCGGTCGCGCGGAGTCTCTGCCCACGCCGTGGTCACCGCATGGGTACTCGGGCGGGCTCCGAACGTGATCGTGATTCCGGGAGCTCGCAGGGTGGACCATACTCTCGACGCAGTAGCGGCTGCGGAAGTGCGCCTCACGCAGGAAGAAGACGACGCGATCGAGGCGGCTGAGTTTTCGATCGCTTGAGCATCGAGTATCGGATCGGAGCAGAATCAGTGCACCATTCAAATCGGAGGTCAGGATGACCAGGTGGCAGACGGGGCTCGTGGTCGGCTTCACCGCAGCGGTGATGACGGCGTGCTCGGGCAATCCCATGCCGGGAGACTCGGGCTATCCGTTCAACATGACGGGCATGTACGATGCGTCCATCGAGGCCCTGGGCACCGTGTACGCGGGTCCGGCCGAGATCGCCACATCCCCCGGCGGGATCATCTACGGGAAGATCCAGCTCGACGGCCCCGAAACGGTCGTGGGCGACATGGAAGGAACGATCTCCGGCGACACCCTGACGTGGGAGTCGCACTACGAGCGAGCCGGAGGCTGCACGGGAGTGATCAGCGGCGTCGGCATCATCGAGGAGGGTGGCGGTTCGGCGAACGGCGATGCCGTGGTGGACGACGACTGTGCTGGCGACATGTTCGACGCAGTGTTCAGCATGAGCCGGCAGACCGACTGACTTCTTTCTGGACAAGAAGAGAGACAGCATGGGAGACCTGAGCGGGAAGCGGGCCGTGGTGTGCGGCAGTACCCAGGGGATCGGGCGGGCGTGCGCCGAAGAACTGGCCGGACGCGGGGCCGACGTGGTGCTGGTCGCCCGCAACGAGGCCGCCCTTCGCGATGTGGCCGCCGGCCTGGCCACGCCACACGGCGAGGGTCACTCGTGGGTAAGGGCGGACTTCGGCGATGTGGAGGAGGTTCGCACGAACGTGGCTGAGCACCTCGAGCGAACGGGGCCGGCTCAGATCCTGGTGAACAACACGGGTGGGCCGCCGCACGGTCCTCTCATCGAGGCCACGCCGGAGGATTTCCAGAGGGCGATCTCGGCGCACGTCGGCTGTGGGCAGGTCCTGGTTCAAACGATGTTGCCGGGAATGCGCGAGGCCGGCTACGGGCGCGTGATCAACATCGTCAGCATATCGGTAATCGCCCCGATCCCTGGACTGGGCGTATCCAACACCACACGCGCGGCGGTGGCCAACTGGGCCCGCACACTGGCCCACGAGCTTGGTCCGCTGGGAGTGACGGTGAACAGCATCCTGCCCGGGTACACGGCGACGGCGCGTCTCGAGGATCTGGCGGAGTCGATCGCGGAAGCGGGCGGGACATCGGTCGAACAAGTGGAGGCCGGGTGGCAGGCCGGAATTCCGCTCCGGCGATTGGCGGAGCCATCGGAAATCGCTGCGGCAGTGGGCTTCCTGGCCTCGCCCGCCGCCTCCTACATCACCGGAGTGAACCTGCCGGTGGACGGGGGTCGGACGGCAGCCCAGTAGCAGAAACTCGTCCTACCGATCTCCGGCCCCGTCGGGCAGGGTTCGCAGCACGGCGCGTACAGGGCTTCCGTCGAACGCCGCCAGGCGGAGTGGCAGCGCGATGAGTTCGTAGAGACCCGGTGGAACGGCGCTCAGCACCACGCCTTCCAGGATGTTCAGGTCGTGCCGCCGCACGGCCTGGTGCGCCGGCAGGTCCTTTGAATCCGCTGGATCGACGCTCGGAGTGTCGATTCCCACCAGGGTCACACCCGATTCGGCCAGCCAATCCACGAGTTCCGGGGCCAGCGCAGCGAAGTCCGTATTGAAAGCCCTCGCGTCCGGATATGTGCCGGTCGCGATGAGAACGCGTTCGGCGTCCGGCCGGCGGTTCGGCGGCGCCTCGGGTCCCGCCGCCAGGGCATCCCGCACCATGGCCGTGGTGACGAGGCCGCCGGACGGTACCTCCACGCGCACCAGCCGGCATCGTCCGATGAAAGGCGCGAGCGGGCGCTCGCCGATCGAGGCTCCCCCCACGTCGTAGTGACTTGGCGCGTCCACGTGCGCTCCGAGGTGGCACGTCGAGCGAAGCGTCGACAGGGTGACCGTGTCGCCGAGCGCCAGGTCAAGCACGATCTCCCGCTCGAGGGCTGTGTCTCCGGGGAATACGGCCGTTTCCGACCCGAGCGGCGGACTGATGTCGTACAGGGTCGGTTTCTCGGATCTCACTCCGCCTCCCGCAAAGCAGCCTGGAGAACTCTCGCCGTATGCCACATCTCTCCGAACGTGTTGAACAACGGCGCGGGAGCCAGCCGCAGCACGTCTGGCTGGCGGTAGTCGCCCACTACTCCTGCCTCCCGCAGCCTCGCCTGGATCCGGTCCGCGCGTCCGGCTAGACGCATGGACAGTTGAGCTCCCCGCTTTTCCGGGTCGGACGGCGTCATGACCCTCACGGCCTCCCCGACCGCAGTCGCGATCAACCATTCGAGGTATGCCGTCAGCCGGACAGACTTGGCGCGCAGCCTGGCCATCCCTGCTTCATCGAACAGGGCGAGGGCCGGACCCAGGGGGGCCAACCCCAGGACGGAAGGGGTGCTGAGCTGCCAGCCGGCGGCGTCAGGTCGGGGAACAAAATCAGGATCGAGCTGCATTCGAAATCGCGTGGCCGGGTCGTTCCCCCACCAGCCGCCGAGTCTCTCGAAGTCGGTCCGCGAGGCGTGGCGCTCGTGGACGAACACGCCGGCCGGCGCTCCCGGGCCCGCATTGACGTACTTGTAGTGGCACCAGGCGGCGAAGTCTACGTCCCAGTCGTGCAGACACAGCTCGATGTTGCCCACGGCGTGAGCCAGGTCGAAGCCGACGAGCGCCCCAGAGCCTCGGGCCGCGCGCACGACGCGGGCCATGTCCAGCACCTGGCCGGTCAGGAAGTTCACTCCCCCCAGGAGGACGAGAGCGATTTCGTCACCGCCGCTTTCGAGGGCGGCCTCGATGTCCGCTTCGTCGATCAGATCGCCCCCATCTCGAGGCGCTACCTCGACCAGCGTCGAGGCGGGATCGAGACCATGCCAGCGGAGGTGCGTCTCCACCGCGAACCGATCGCTCGGGAAACATGGCCGTTCGATCAGGATTCGGCGGCGGCGGCCGCAGGGCCTGAAGAAGCTGGCAAGCAACAGGTGCAGGTTCACGGTGAGCCCGTTCATGACGGCGACTTCCCGCGGCCGGGCGCCGACGAGGCCGGCGAGCGAACCGAGGAACCGGTCGTCGAGTCCGTACCACGGAAGCGGGCCCTCAAACCATCCGTCCACACCGAGCGTGGCCCAGCGGCTCATTTCCCGGTCCGTGGCCTCCCGCGCTGCAGTGGGAAGCGGACCTAGAGAGTTGCCCGCCAGGTAGACGGACGTGTCGTTCCCGGCGCCCGGCAGATCGAACCGCGAACGAAACCCGGCGAGTGGGTCTTCCGCGTCAAGCCGGTCGGCGAACTCGCGTCCGGTCCCGAGCTCCGGTCCGAAGACCGTCGCCGCGGCGGACGGCGTCAGTTCCCCGTCCACCCAGGTCCCCGGACCACGCGACCGGCCAGGGCGCCGGTGTGCGTTCCGTCCAGCACCGTCTGCGTGCCGTTGACGAAGACGTGCACCACACCTTCGGCGAGCTGGTGCGGCTCCGCGAACGTCGCATTGTCCTTCACGGCTGTCGGATCGAATACGACCACGTCCGCGTAGAAGCCGGGGGTCAGAGCGCCGCGGCGTTTGATGCCGAGGTTGGCGGCAGGCTGGGTCGTCGACTTCCTCACCGCCTCCTCGAGCGAGATCACTTGCTCATCCCGCACGTATCTTCCCAGGAGCCGGGCGAAGTTGCCGTACGCCCGGGGGTGAGGATTCGATTCGAGAAACACGCCTTCCGGGGAGAGCGCCTCGGCGTCCGACCCGAAGCTCATCCACGCCAGCGCGATCTTCTTCTTCACGTTTTCCTCGGACATGAAGAAGTACACCGTCCCGATGTCCGCGCCGTTGGCGATCAACAAGTCTATGGCGGCGTCCTCCGGCGTGGTGCCGCGCGCCGCGGCGACCTCGGCCAGGGTCTGGCCAGTCAGCTGTTTCAGTTCTTCGTTCCGGAAGCCCACCAGGAGCACGTTGTCCGCGGAGCCCGCGGCCAGGTAAAGGTTCTCCCACTGGTCGGTGGGAGTGCGCATCTCATGCGCGACACGGCGTCGGATGGCCGGATCCTCGAGACGGGCGATCCACGCCTGGTCGCCGCCCTCCTGGACCCACGGAGGCATCGCCGCGTCCAGGCCGGTCGCCCCGGCGGTGTAGGTGTACATGTCCGCGGTGATCCGCAGGCCATCGGCCCGAGCCGCTTCCACCTTCTGAATGACCTCGTCGAGTCGCGGCCAGTTGTGCGCGCCGGCGGCTTTCAGGTGATAGATTTCCGCCGGAACGCCTGCCTCGCGCGCGATCGTGATCAACTCGTCCACCGCCGCCATGATCGAGTTTCCCTCGCTTCGCATGTGCGAGATGTACATGCCGCCGTAAGCTCCAGCGACGGACGCCAGGGCGATGAGCTCGTCGGTGTCCGCGTAGAACCCCGGGGCATAGATCAACGAGGATCCCAGGCCGACCGCCCCCTCTTCCATCGCTTCGCGAACCAGGGCCTTCATGCGCTCGAGTTCATCGGGCGTCGGCGCCCGATCCTCGTAGCCCACCTCGTGGATGCGGACGGTCGCCGCTCCGACGAAGGATGCCACGTTCGGCGACACGCCCCTCTCGACCAGGTAATCCAGGTAGTCCCCGAGAGATGTCCAGGCCACATCGAACTCGATGTCCCCCTGGTCTTCCAGCATTTCGGCCTTCATCTCGTTGTTCAGGGGCCCCATCGACGAGCCCTCGCCCATGACGACGAGGGTGACCCCCTGCAGGAGATCGCTTTCACCGCGTCCGTCCTGGAGGAGCGACTCATTGGCCCAGGAGAGCATGTTGATGAACCCGGGGGACACGGCCATCCCTGACACGTCGATTTCGGTGACTCCCCTGAGTCCGGCGGCTCCTCCGTCCTCTCCCCGGGCCTGCACGGCGGAGATCGTGTCATCGTCGATCGCCAGGTCGCCGACGAACGGCGTGCCGCCCGACCCGTCGTAGATGGTCCCGCCCTTCAAGACGACCTGATGGTCGGGAGGCGAGGAACACGAGACGAGAGACAGGACCAGGGCGAGAGTCGGGACCGGGCGCCAGCGGAACATGGGGCATCCTCGAGCGATCGTGATCGGATTGCGGCACCTCCGGGCGCCGGAGCGGACGGAGTGCCGATCCGCGCGACCAAACTAGCGGGATTCGGCGCGTGCACGCGAGTGGTTCGCGGACGCCGGGTCGAGGTCTTTGTTCAACTGGACTGGCCACGCCGAGTGGCATATTCTCCCTGCACCTTTCAGCCGGTACGCGGCCGCCAGCAGGGGCCGGGATCCGGGATTCTACCAAACGGCCACGCAAGTGGAGACGATAATGAACATCAGGACGAGCGCGGCCTTCGGCGTCGCCGCAGCGCTGATCGCCGCGGCGCCCCTGGCGGCCCAGAACTTCCCGACGGACGATGCAGTGATCGAAGCGATCTGGAACGAAGGCATGGACCACTCGCAGGCCTGGACGATCGGACAGGCCATGCTCGACTCGATCGGTCCCCGGCTCACCGGTACTCCGGCGGTGGATCGGGCCAACCAGTGGGCGCAGACAGTGTTGTCAGGTTGGGGAGTGGAGGCCCGGGTCGAGAACTACGGCACGTGGAAGGGATGGGAGCGTGGCGTTACGCACGTCGATCTCCTCGAGCCCCGTGTGCGGACGCTCGAAGCGACGCTGATGGCCTGGAGCCCGGGCACGGACGGCACCGCCGAGGGTGGGGTCGTCACCTTCCCGAAGGTCGAAGATGCGGCGGGATTTGACGCATGGCTTCCTTCCGTGGAGGGCAATTTCGTGGCTCTCGCCAGGCCACAGCCGTCGTGCCGCCCCCTCGCCAGCTACGAGGAGCACGGGACTGAGGCGCAGGTGGAAGCGGTTCGGGAGAAGCGACGCGCCATGCAGGTGGCATGGGGCGAGCGGTCCGAGGCGATTGGATACGAGCCCGCCGAAGTGCTTTCCGCGATCGAAGGAGCGGGAGCGTTGGGGATCCTGTGGTCTGACTGGACGGGTGGTTGGGGCTCGCGTCGCGTCTTCGCTCTCAACACTCGGTTTGGAGCGGCTACGACGACGATTCCCGCCGTGGACCTGAGCTGCGAGGACTATGGCCTGGTGTGGCGGCTCGCCGCAAAGGACCAGGGGCCGAAGCTCCGCGTGGTGGCCGAGGCCACGACGATGGACGATGTACCCGTCGCAAATGTGATAGGCGAGATTCGAGGCACCGAGTTCCCTGACGAGTATGTCGTGCTCTCGGCCCACTTCGACTCGTGGGACGGCGGGTCAGGAGCCACGGACAACGGCACCGGCAGCATCGTGATGATGGAAGCGATGCGGATTCTCTCCGAGGTCTTCCCCAATCCGAAACGCACGATCCTGGTTGGGCTGTGGGCCAGCGAGGAGCAGGGTCTCAACGGATCCCGATCCTTCGTGTTCGACCACCCCGAGGTGATCGAAGGACTGCAGGCCGCGTTCAACCAGGACAACGGCACCGGGATGATCGCGCGTGCCTCCGCGATGGGCATCGTGAGCGCGGCGCCGAACCTCGCCGACTGGATGTCCCGCGTTCCCAGGGATATCACAGGCAACATCGACCTCTCGTTCCCCGGCTCGCCCAGCGGTGGTGGGAGCGACCACGCGTCGTTCATCTGCTCCGGCGCGCCGACGTTCGGGCTTGGGTCGAGCAGCTGGGACTACTTCGGCTACACGTGGCACACCAACCTCGACACGTTCGACAAGATCGTGTGGGACAACGTGCAGACGAACGCGACCCTGGTCGCGATGCTGGCGTACCTGGCCTCGGAAGACGAGCGCGTATCGCGCGACCTGCGGGCGACGGTGGTGAACCGAAGGACGGGTGAACCCGGTCCGTGGCCGACTTGCGAGGACGGGGCGCGCGCCACCACCGAGCGCTACCGCTAGGGCAGACAGGTTTGCGCAACGTTGAATCGGGACGAGCCCGGCCGGCGAGGCCGGGCCGCCGTGTCCGGGAGACCCGATGAGCTCCGATCGCACGCTGCTGTTCCACCAGGAACTCACCCGCTTCCAGGCGGACCTGTTCCAGTTCGATCCTCGAATCAGGGACGGTTGGCTCTCGGACCGGTATTTCGTCCGAACCGCTCGAACGCTCGCCCACTCGGATCGCGATCCCGTTGTGAACCTCCAGTTCTTCGCCAAGCGGCGCGGCGTGCTGGCGGGCACTTTCGAATGCGTCCGGATGCTCCAGACGCAGCTGACCCGCGGGTTCGACTACGCGGACCTCCAGGTCGAGACCCTGCACGATGGCGATCGGATCGAGCCCTGGGAGGTGGCGTTCCGAATCCGCGGCCGCTACCGCGCCTTCGCCCATCTCGAGACCACCCTGGACGGGGTGCTGGCCCGACGCAGCTTGATCGCGACCAACGCGGCTCGAGCCGTGGACGCGGCGGCCGGCGTACCCGTGATCTACTTCGCCCCGCGCCATGACGATTGGCGCATCCAGACACCCGACGGCTACGCGGCCCGCGTAGGCGGCGGCGGGGACGTATCGAGCGACGCCGGCGCCTCCTGGTGGGGTGGAGAGGGCGTGGGGACGATGCCGCACGGCCTGATCGCCGCGTTTGGTGGCGACGTGGTCGAGGCCACCCTCGCCTTTTCGCGTTACGTGAGGGACGAAGAACCGCACGTGCCGGTCGTGAGCCTGGTGGACTACGGCAATGACTGCGTGGGCGATTCGCTGGCCGTGGCCCGTGCCATGCGCTCCGAGTTCGGGGATGGCGTCTTGTTTGCCGTTCGTCTCGACACCAGCGGAAAACTCGTGGATCGTGCCCTGGTGGACGATCCGGAACTGTGGGGGAAGGAAAGTCTCGCGGGGGTCAACCCGCATCTGGTTCGAAAGGTCCGCCACGCGCTCGACGCCGAGGGGTTCGACTACGTCGGAATCATGGTCTCGGGTGGTTTCACGCCGCGCAAGATCAGGCGGTTCGCGGGGCTCGATCTTCCCATCGCGGCCTACGGAGTCGGAAGCAGCATCCTGGGTCATGGGTGCGAGGAAGACGGCGTGGTGACCGATTTCGACTTCACCGCCGACGTGGTGGAAGTGGACGGACGACCGGAGGCGAAAGTCGGTCGCGACGTGTGGGAGAATCCACGACTCATCGGCGTGCAATGGGGGCTGCAGACGCGGCTCGATGCGGAGGTGAACAGTGGCTGAACTGCCGATCCCGTCGCACTTCGACGGTGCCCGCACCGGTGAAATCTGGCGGGTGGATTACGGTAACCGAGCGCCGGAGGCCGAAGCATGGGCGGAGGAGCACGCCATCGGTCATCCCTCCGACGACGATCCGAGGATCGGCCTGCTACTCGTGGACTGCCAGAATACGTTTTGCGTCCCCGGGTACGAGTTGTTCGTGGCGGGTCGGTCCGGACGCGGCGCGGTGGATGACAACACGCGACTCTGCCAGTTCATCTACCGCAACCTGGACGTTGTGACCGAGATTACCGCCACCCTCGACACCCACACGGCGCTGCAGATCTTTCACCCTGTCTTCTGGGTCGACGAAGACGGGGATCATCCGGTGGGCGGGCGGACGGAGATCACACTCGCCGACGTGGAGGAGGGGCGCTGGTGCCCCAACCCCGCGGTCGCCGATTCGCTGGCCGGTGGCGACGTGGAGTGGCTCCGAAAGTATGCCCGGCACTACGTGCGTCGTGTGACGGAAGGGCGGTATCCGCTGATGGTGTGGCCCTACCATGCCATGCTGGGCAGTGTCGGCCACGCGCTCGTGTCCGCGGTCGACGAGGCTGTCTTCTTCCACAGTATCGCCCGCCAGGCGGCGGCTCGTTTCGAGGTCAAGGGCGGGACGCCGCTGACGGAGAACTACTCGGTTCTCAGCCCGGAGGTCACGCTGGGGCCGGGCAACGAGCGCATCGCTTCGCCCAATCTCGCCCTGTTCGATCACTTGATGGAATTCGACGCTGTGGTCGTGGCGGGACAGGCCGCGAGTCACTGCGTGGCCTGGACCCTTCACGATCTGCTGACGGCCATCCAGGCGCGCGATCCGGCGCTTGCAGGCAAGATCTACATCCTGGAGGACTGCATGTCCTCGGTCGTGGTTCCCCGGGGCGTGGACTTCACCGAAGACTCGGAAGAGGCCCTCACCCTGTTCGAGGAGCACGGCATGCACCGGGTACGATCGACCGATCCGATCTCCACCTGGCGAGGCATGGAGTAGCCGTGGTGGCCGCTTCGACGACACGGTCGGGTGATGGCGCCTGGTACGAGGACGACTCGTTCTGGCAGGCCGCGTCGGCCTCGCTCTTCGGCGACGAAGCGTGGCTGACCGCAGCCTCGGACGCGGGCCAGCTCGTGGCGCTGCTCGGTCTCGGCACGGAGGCTTCGGTCCTCGACCTGGGCTGTGGGCCAGGTCGATACGCAATTCCGCTGGCCGGCATGGGGTGCACCGTGACGGGTGTGGATCGGACCGAACACTACCTGGTCGAGGCCCGGGAGCGGGCCGAGACCGCAGGCCTGGACGTCGAGTTCGTAGAAGCCGACATGAGGGAATTCAGGCGCCCGGAGGCGTTCGACGCCGCGATCAGCATGCTGACCTCGTTCGGCTATTTCGAAGATCCAGCCGACGACCTGCAGGTCCTCGGCAACGTACTCGACAGCCTGAAGCCCGGCGGTTTGCTTCTGATCGACACCATCGGCAAGGAAATCCTGGGCCGGATCTTCCAGGCGCGCGACTGGAAGCGCGTGGGTGACGAATTGTGGCTGTTCGAGCGCCGTCCGGTGCGGGCGTGGTCCTGGATGGAAAACACGTGGACCCGAATCTGCGACGGCGTGACGGAGGAGTATGAAATCGGCCACCGCCTGTTCTCGGCCGTCGAGCTGGCGAGCGTGGCGCAGGCCGCGGGCTTCGCCGAAACGGCGGCATACGGGGATCTCGAGGGCGCCCCCTATGACGAGAATGCGGCTCGGCTGGTGGTACTCGCACGGAAGGCAGGCTGATTCCACATGACGATCGAGACCGCGCGGCTGCGCCTGCGGGCCCTGAGGGAAGACGACGCCGAAGGCCTCACCCGCATTTTCGCGCATCCTGCCGTGGTGCAGTATTCGGGCGGGAGATCTCCCACCGTGGAACAGGTCCGTGACGGTATCCGGCAGCATGTGGCGGGATACTACACCGACCGTGGCTACGGACTCCTCGCCGCTGAACTGCGCGACACGGGTGAGCTGGTGGGGCGCGTCGGCTTCCTGACGACGGAGATCGACGATACGGGCGACGTTGAACTGCATTACCATCTCGCTCCTTCCTCCTGGGGCAACGGTCTTGCCACGGAGGCGGCGCGCGCCGTCCTCGAGCGGGGATTCGACGAGGGTTGGCTGACTCGTGTGGTCGCGGTAATTCACCCGGAAAACCACGCATCCCGTCGGGTCGCCGAGAAATGTGGCCTGACGTTCTGGAAGGAAATGGAGATGAAGGGGTCGGGGATGTTCGCGGTCTATCACAACCGGTCCCCTGCCGCGGACTGACCCCGGGGCGACTCTCCTACGTGGCGTACCCGGCGATCGAGATCGGTCGACGGCGGGATCCCCAATCGCCATGTCCATCTTCGAACACACCCTCGCAGACGGTCCCGCACCGGGCGCAGCGAGCGTCCTCCGAGAGGGCCCAGGCGACCAGCGTATAGCCGTCTCTTCCGATAAGGACGGACCCGCATTTCCGGCAGCAGGTGGTCTGGCCTTCAGGGTCGATCACGTTCCCCGTGTAGGCAAACCGAGCCCCGCTGTCCCGGGCGATCTGCCGCGCTCGGCGGAGCGTCGCCGGAGGAGTGGGTGGCACGTGGCGCATTCGCCAGTCCGGATGAAAGGCCGTGAAGTGCAGCGGCACGTCCGGCCCAAGTTCCTCGACCACCCAGCTCGTGAGGTCATGGATCTCCGCATCGGAGTCGTTCTCGCCAGGGATCAGCAACGTGGTGATCTCCAGCCACGTATCCGTCTCGTGCCGAATGTAGCGTAGCGTGTCCAGGACCGGACCGAGCCGGCCCGCCGCCAGCTTCCGGTAGAACGAGTCGGTGAATCCCTTCAGGTCGACGTTGGCGGCGTCCATCCCGCGGTAGAACTCTGCGCGCGGCTCTTCACACACGTAGCCTGCGGTGACGGCCACGGCTCGGACGCCCAGCTCGTGGCATGCCGCGGCAACGTCAACCGCGTACTCGTGGAAGACCACCGGGTCGTTGTACGTGAACGCCACCGAGCGACAGCCGAGATCGGCCGCGGCTCGCGCGATCGCCTCCGGACTCGCGGTTTCGGCCAGGGTGTGCATCTCTCGCGACTTGCTGATATGCCAGTTCTGGCAGAACGAGCAGGTCAGGTTGCAGCCGGCGGTCCCGAAGGAGAGAACGGACGTTCCGGGAAGGAAGTGGTTCAGCGGTTTCTTCTCGATGGGGTCGATGCAGAAGCCGCTCGATCGGCCGTACGTGGTGAGCACGATCCGCCCGTCCAGGTTCGCCCGTACGAAGCACAGACCTCGCTGACCTTCACGCAGGCAGCATAGCCTCGGGCAAAGGTCACAGCGCACTCGCCCGTCCTCGAGCGAGGTCCAGAAGCGCGTCCTGGCGACATGTGCAGGATCGATGGATACGTCCATGGGGGCCATCCTCATTCGGTGTTCCTGAACCTAGCACGGGCCCGCGCGCCGGGCCCCTTTTGATCGCGGCGGTCGTGTGCGAAGATAGAGCGGCGAACCCGCCGGAGACGGGCGGAACCATTACACCAGAGGAATGCGACGATGACGCGGGAACCCCGTGAGCTACGCATCCGTTCAGCGGTCCCGGACGATGCTGAGGCCATTGCCAGGTTGTCCGGCGAGCTCGGATACCCGACCACGCAGGCGGACGCGCGTCGCCGCCTGTTCGATATCAAGACCTCTCAGAACCACGCCGTCATGGTGGCGGAGGACGGATCGGGATCCGTGGTAGGGTGGATCCACGTGTTTCGATCACGCCGGCTCGGAGGTGAGCCGTTCGCCGAGTTGGGCGGCCTCGTCGTGACGGAGGGGCTGAGGGGACGTGGGATCGGAAGTCGCCTGGTGGCCGAGGCCGAGGAGTGGGCGTCGAAGAGGGAGATCGCCACTCTCCGCATTCGAACGCGGACTACGCGCAACGATGCCCGGCTGTTCTACGAGGACCTGGAATTCGTGCTCACGAAGACGCAGGTGGTGTTCGAGAGGCAGCTGCTCGAGCATTGACGGGCGCGGCTTGGTGACCGTTGCCACGCCTCGTTGTTCGGGTTATGTTCGGTATCCACCTGGGCCGGAGGACCCATTGCCGAGTCGACCGAATACTGACCTGAGGACAATTCCCGGCGTCGGCCCGAGCCTCGAGCAGTGTCTGGCAGATCTGGGCATACGGGCCGTCCCGGAACTGCGGGGCCGGAACCCGGACCACCTGTACGACGACCTGTGCCGGCTGCGCGGAGAGCGGATGGACCCGTGCGTGAAGTACGCCTTCCGGTGCGCGGTGTACTTCGCTTCACACGAAGTGCACGAGCCCGCGCTCCTTCAGTGGTGGAACTGGAAGGAAAGACCTCCCGGAACCTGACGAGTCCGGGAGGCCTGCGCTCCGGCGCTGTCCTGGCTGCCTAGGGCCTGACGTTCAGGTTGGTACGGAAGACATTCCCCGGGTCGTACTTCGCCTTCAGCTGCCGGAGCCTCTCGTAGTTCGCCCCGTAGGCCGCGGTCACCCGGGCCGCGTCTTCCGCTTCGCTGACGAAGTTGAGGTACACCCCACCGGTGGAGTAGGCGGCCGTCGCGTCGAAAAACTCCCGGGCCCACGCGACACAGCGCGCATCGTCGGCCGAGTCTTCCCAGCGGGTGTGCACATTCATCACGAAGGCTGCGTCTCGGTGCGGGTAAGCCGCGGAATCGTCCGGAATCCTGGCAGCTGCACCTCCCACCTGCGCCATGAAGATCTCCGACTGAGCGCTCGGCAGGCCGCCGGCGGAATCCAGGAGCTGGTCGATCAATCCGTCGTCCAGGGCTGCGAAGTTGTGCGATTTCCAGTAGTTCCTGGAACCCGGAGTGAGGAGGGGGTCGAACGCCTGCTGAAAGTCGGCGAACGGCATCACTCCGATGTGATCGCCGACCGGCTTCCCCAGACCGCGCAGCGGCGCCAACTCCCGTTCTCCGTCTTCCGGATCGCCGGCGTATACGAAGGCAAGCACGAGGACGTTCGTCCCGTGGACCTCCTCCGGGAGGAATGGAAGGGGCGGCGCGGCCCTCAGCACCGTCCACACGGTCATGTCGTCCGACGCGTCGGCGGCAAATGCACGGTACTCGTGCATTACATCCCGGGCGTCCGAATGCGGGTGGACGATCAGGCCGCACAGCAGATTCGGGCCCGCGTCGCGGAGCCGGAACTCGAACGACGTGACAATTCCGAAATTGCCTCCCCCGCCCTTGAGACCCCAGAACAGGTCGGCATTCTCCGTCTCACTCGCAGTCAGCTGGCGGCCGTCCGCGGTGACCACATCTGCCGACAGAAGGCTGTCGACGGTTAGGCCGTACTTCCGGCTCAACCAACCGAAACCACCACCCAGCGTGAGCCCGGCGATCCCCGTGGTCGAGTTGATACCCACCGGAATCGCCTTGCCGTGAGGGAGTGTGGCGGCGTCGACGTCACCGAGCGTCGCCCCGGGCTGTACCCGAGCCGTGCCGGCCTCGAGGTCAACGTCGACCGCCCGCATCTGCGACAGGTCGATGGTCAGGCCGCCTTCGCAAAGAGCGCTACCCGCGATGTTGTGCCCCGCTCCCCGGACAGAGAACAGCAGTCCGTTCCGACGCGCGAAGTCGAGGCTCCACGTTACATCCGAGGCGCTCACGCACCGGGCGATCAGGGCTGGTCGCTTCACTACCATCGCGTTCCAGAGCGCGCGTGCCTCTTCGTAACCGGGGTCGTCCTGGCCGATCAGATTACCGTTCAGGCTGGCCGCGAACGACGCCAGCGTGGGACCGTCGACTTCTACCTGGCCGCCATCTATTGACGCTACGGAAAGGGCCGCCATCGTCACCTCCGGTGATGTTTGCATGCTGCGATCGCAGTGCAGGCCGCCGCCTCGCCAGCTCTGCCGATCTGCGGGCGTGTCGTAGGTTCGTCCACCATTAAGTGCGGAATCGACTCTCCAGAGAGGACAAACCCGCCTGACGTGTCAAGCCTCGGCGCAGTCGAGAGGTCGGCGTCAGCCCGTGTTCACCGCTTCCGGATCAGAGTCAAACCATCGGCGATCGATAAAAGAACTTGTTCCGTTCTGCGATCTGCAGCGACGTGAGCGTTGAAGGCGCGGATCGACCGCGTCGATGGATCGTCGATCGAGGAATCCGTCACTCTTCCCTCCCACAGCGTGTTGTCCGCGAGCAGCAGGCCACCCGCTTCGAGGTGTGGCAGCAGCGCCTCGTAATACTCGATATAGGATTCCTTATCAGCGTCGATGAAGCCCAGGTCGAAGGACACATCAGGCGGCAGAGACGCCAGTGTCCGCAACGCAGGCCCAACGCGAAGCTCGATGCGATCCGCGACGCCAGCCGCCGCCCATGCCTCCTGCGCGATGGCCGTCCACTCCTGGCTCACGTCGCATGTAATCAGGCGCCCTTCCGCTGAAAGTCCGCGTGCGATGGCCAGGGCTGAGTATCCGGTGAAGGTGCCGACTTCGATAGCACTGCGGGCACCGATGGAGCTCGTAAGGAAGGTCATGAACAGAGCTTGTGGGTGAGAGATTTGCATGCGCCGGGCATCGCCGAGTTCCCGGGTTCGGTCGATCAGGTTCCGCTCGATGGCACCCGGTTCCGTGGTGTTGCTCAGCAGGTAGTCGAACAGATCATTGTTCAGCGCCAGAAACTTCCGATAGTCGGCCACCGGTCCTGTCCTTTCCTCGATGGTTGCCTTCCGGTCCCTGGTCTCTCACCGTACGAGCTACAGAAGCAACGATTGCGGTGCGGGTCAAGGAGGTGCGGATGCTGGACAAGGTGAACCTGCGCGAGCGGCTATCCCGCATTCCGGAACACTGGCATCCGCGGATCGTCGGTGAGCTCAACGGACAACACGTGAAACTCGCGAAGCTGAAGGGGGAATTCACGTGGCACCGCCACGAAGAGGAGGACGAACTCTTCCTGGTGCTTGACGGTACTCTTCGGATGGAGCTCAGGGACACGGTGATCGACATCGAGCCGGGGGAGTTCGTGATCGTGCCCCGTGGGGTGGAGCACCGGCCCGTGGCTGCCGGCGAAGTCCAGGTGCTCCTGTTCGAGCCGGCCGGAACTCTGAACACCGGCGACGCCATCGATCCCCGCACGATCGCGGACCCGGAGTGGCTGCTGTGAGGCCGCGGGGTCGGATCCAGCCGTTCGGATCTCGCCGGAGTCACCGAGATTCCGTGCGAAGTTTTCGGTAGCCCCACCGCCGTTCGGCAGCGATCTTGATTGCCATGAGCATGCAAACACTGCCAGGGCACGCGGAGATGTTGGACGCGTTCCAGACCCGGAACGCGTCTTATGATGGGGTGTTCTTCACCGGCGTCCGCACCACCGGGATCTTCTGCCGCCCGATCTGTCCGGCTCGAAAGCCGAAGCCCCAGCACGTGGAGTTCTTTGCCACGACCAGGGACGCCCTGTACTCCGGATACCGGCCGTGTCGGCGGTGCCGACCCATGGAGCCAACCGGCAGTCCGCCGGAGTGGCTGCGGGATCTCCTCGCTGATCTCGACGAAGAGCCCACGCGTCGGTGGAGAGATCACGACCTGCGCCAACGAGGCCTGCATCCCGATCGCGTTCGACGGTGGTTTCAGAGGCAGCACGGGATGACGTTTCACGCGTATTGCCGATCGCGCCGACTGGGTCTCGCGCTCGGCCAGATCCGAGAAGGAGTCGGTGTGTCTACCACGGCCTATCAGCACGGATATGAGTCACTGAGCGGCTTCAACGAGGCCTTTCGTCAACTTATCGGAGCAGCCCCGAAAGCGACCGGAAACGAAGTCATGCTGACGGTCACGCGGGTCCTGACCCCGCTCGGGCCGATGATCGCCGGTGGAACGGAGGATTCCCTGTATTTCTTCGAATTCTCCGATCGCCGTCGTCTCGAGAAGCAGCTCGAGAGACTGCGGGCCCGACTGGGCTGTGTCTTCGTCCCCGGCGACAACGACCTCCTGAAACGCACGACGGCCGAAATCGAGGCCTACTTCGCGGGCGAGCTGCGGCAGTTTGCGATCCCGCTTGCCGCCCCGGGCACGGAGTTCCAGCAGACCGTCTGGGACGAGTTGCGAAGGATTCCGTTCGGGGAGACCCGAAGCTACGCGGACGTAGCGCGCTCTATCGGTCGTCCGACGGCCGTTCGGGCGGTGGCGCGGGCGAACGGTGACAACCGAATGGCCATCTTCATCCCGTGCCACAGGGTCGTGGGCAGCGACGGGCGCCTTACGGGGTACGGAGGCGGCTTGTGGCGGAAGCAGCACCTTCTCGACCTGGAATCGCGGGTGTCGCCCGGGGGGCTGTTCAGCCAGGGCTGAGCGGTAGCCGCACCAGTCTCACCATACGACAGACTGGCCGTTGGCCCGAACGTGCGTGGCGGCCCCGGGGAAGAGCCCCGCGGCCGACTTTCGCGTACATTGTGGCCCGAGCGTTTCATCGATCACAATTGACACCCATGAGAGCATAGATGAGCAACAGACTGCGGCAGGAGGATCCGCTCCGCCGACTTCTCGAGAAGGACGCAATCATCGGCGCGGTCAACCGCCTGTTTCGCAGTGTTGACGACAGGGACTGGGCGGAGGCGGAGGCATGTCTCGCGCCGCACGTGCTGCTCGACGTCACATCGCTCGCCGGAGGCGAGCCCGAGAGCACCACCGCGGCCGCGATCGTAGCCGGGTGGAGTGATTCGCTGAGTCACCTGCAGGCCATCCACCACCAGGCAGGGAACTACGAAGTGGAAGTGCACGGTGAGGAAGCCACTGCATCGTGCTATGGAATCGCGTATCATTTCCTTCCGAACGACACGGGGAGAAACATGCGCACCTTCGTGGGCACTTATGACGTACGCCTGCGCAAACACGGTGGCAGCTGGCGGATCGATTTACTTCGCTACAACCTGAAGTTCACCGACGGGAACACGGACCTGTAAGGCAGAGAAGGGGGCGGCTGAGCCATGGCGACCCCGCAGGACCTTACACTGAAAGTCGGCGAGGAAGGGAAGCTCCGCGGCGTGTTTGCCGGAGGCTGGTGGATCATCTTCGCCGGAATGCCCAACCGGGACACCTATTCGGTGGCCATCCGCTGGACGGCCGGGAACAACGCGGCCGCGTACAACCTGTTTCTTCCGACCGGGCAGACGGAGTTCGCGGCGGCAAAGGGGCAGGTGAGGGTATACTCCGTCTCGCCTCATGAAATCCGCCTGCGATACTCGAAGTGATCGCTGTTCCACTCCAGGCGCACCGGTGAAGGAGCCCCACATGCGCGTCGCTACGTCTTCCGCCTTCCTTCTCCTGTTGTACGGTTCCGCCTCGATCGCGATGGGCCAGGAGACCTGGCCGCGCGCCGAGCCCTCGGCCGTCGGCCTCGAGGTGACCTCGCTCGCCGATCTGGCGGCCGAGGTCGCCGCCGGCGAATACGGGTACGTGGACCGCCTTCTGCTGGTCGCCGACGGACGGCTCGTGTTCGACAAGCGTTACGACCAGGACTATGTCGAGATCTCGCGCGGTCGAAGCGGTCCCATCGGTTGCGGCACAGACGCATGTGACGGGCCAGGCGACGTGCACGACTTCAACTACCTGCACCCCGATCGCCACCCGTTCTACCAGGGGCGGGAGGTACACACCCTACAGTCCGTGACCAAGTCCGTGACCGCCACACTGATCGGGATCGCCATCCGGCGTGGAGAGATTCCCGGGGTGGACACGCCGGTCTTCGAGCTTCTCAGTGACTACGACCTGGATCCGGTCGATCCACGGGTACGCGACGCGACCCTCGAAGATCTCCTGACCATGCGTCTCGGGATCGAGTGGCACGAGACCGACCGACCGCTGGATGACACGAACACGACCTTGCAGCTCGAAAAGAGCGAGAACTGGGTGCAGTTCGCGTTGGGCCAGCCTGCGGATGCGGATCCAGGCGTGAAGTGGGCCTACAACAGCGGAGCCAGCCACCTGATGTCGGCCATCATCCAGCAGGCGACGGGTCTCACGACGGCCGAATATGCCGAAGAGAACCTGTTCGGCCCGCTGGGCATCACGGAATACTACTGGAAACGGGATCCGCAGGGTCTGCCTGATACGGAGGGAGGCCTGTACCTGGCAGCGGAGGACCTGGCTCGAATCGGTCTCCTGTACCTGCAGGACGGAGTCTGGGAGGGCGAGCGGCTCTTGCCCGAGGGCTGGGTGGTGGCCGCGACCGCCCGCCAGGTAGCCGACATCGCGCCGAACAACCCGAACTGGAACTGGGGCTACGGATACCAGTGGTGGCGCCTGGACGCGTCCGGGCTGGACGTTTGGGCCGGTCTTGGATTCGGCGGGCAGAACCTGATCGTGATTCCCGAGCGAGGGCTCGTGGGCGTCATCAACAGTTGGAACGTCTTCGGGAGGAATATCCCGCTGGTCGGTCCGTTCATCGACGCCATGATCGAGGCGTCGAACGGGCCCTGATCGGACCGCCCGATGAGACGAACGGTCCTGGTGGTTGTCCTGCTTGGCCAACTGACCGGATGCTGGTACGGTTCCCCGGAGGAGACCGCGCGTATTGAACACGCGCTGCGCCGCTGGAATTCGCATTCGGTCGCCGTCGCCGTCGTGCACACGCGGCAGCGCCCTCCGCGCGGCTTGAACACGTTTCCCAACGGTGGAGTGCCGCGTGTCCTGGACGCATCGGTCGACCTTTACTTCGGTGATCCAGCCCGAGCGTGGCTACGCCATGTCGGGCATTTTCCGGCTCCCTCTCATCTGCTGCACGGACTCGGCGCGCACGTTGAAGGTTGGGCAGAGGGGGCGGCCTATCTGGTGATTTCGGGCTGTGCGCAGAACGAGTGCTGGGGGGATCTCAGGAACTTCGAGAGACACAGGGTCAGCGCGGACGGCACCGTTCAGGAAGTCGATTCGGTCCCCGAGGCGGCCCGGGCTCGAGGCGAGAGCCTGGCCAGAATGCAGGGGGAGCACCGCTATCTCAGGATTGGGCACGGCTCGACCACGGTGGAAGCCACTCTCGACCCGGGACAGGACCGTGAGGTGGTGTTCCGGCTGGATGCCGGTGACGGTACTCTTCGCCTGGAGGAGCCCTATCCGTTCGCGGTTCCAGCCACCCCCGGGATGGAACCGCCGCGCGCTCCCGGCGAGGCCTTGCTGACCCGGTCCGAATCCCGGTCCGTCACCGGGGCTGAATGCCTGGACTATCCATGGCGCCATCCGCCGGCCTGGCCAGCGGAACAGCTGCTTTCGAGTCGCTGCGAGGTCGTCGACACGGGTTCCCTGCCCGGGACCGAGACGCTCGATTGGACATGGGTTCTGTACCATCGCGAGTCCGTATACGAGGCTCCGCCCGACGTCCTGGATCATGACCTGGACCTGTATCCGGATACGGTCCGCGAGGCGGAACTCATCCTCCTGGTCGGTGGGGCCGGCGAAACTGTCGCGCGCCCCGTGTGGCACGATCGAGCCGAGGAGACCTATGAGTTTCTGCGACTGCCGCGAGCCGCCCCGCTGGCGGATGGGACCGTGCTCATGATCCACCGACGGTGCCTCAACGGTACGGGCGGTTGCGCCGACTATGCGTATCGCCTGACCGTTGCGGGCAGGGTCGAGCCTCTGCAGCCGGCGTATGCCGAGCAGCTGAAACGCCTGCTTCCGACCGGTTCGGGGATGGCGAAGGGCATCCTGATACAGCCGGACGGTCCGACTCTTTCCGCGGCCGTATACTTGCCGGCCGACGCGAACTGCTGCCCGTCGTTCTTCGCGACGGGGTTGCTCCGCGTGGCGGGCGATTCACTGGTCGCCGATTCCATCGTGATCGAGCCTGCGACGAGTCCACGAGATCGAGGGAGACCGAATGGTGCGCTCGGACCGTAGCCGCTGGTTCGAAGCCCGGGAACGCGGACGTTGAGCGCGGGCGCGGGACACGGGCGTCGGCTGATCGCGGCGAACTGGAAGATGAACCTCGGCCTGACCGATGAGGCCCTGGCCCTGGTTCGGCGCCTGCGCCCGGGTCTTACGGCCGTGGAGACAGTGGATGTGGTCATCTGCCCGCCGTTCACAGTCCTCGCCGCCCTGGCAGAGGTGCTGCAGAATTCCCCGATCGGCCTCGGGGCGCAGACGATGCACTGGGCCGAGCGCGGGGCGCATACGGGTGAAGTGTCGCCCTCGATGCTCGCGGGGCTGTGCGACTACGTGATCCTGGGGCACTCGGAGCGTAGGGTGTCTGCCGGTCCGAACTCGGGTGATGAGGCGATCAACCGGAAGGTGCTCGCCGCACTGGGGCACGGGCTGACTCCGATCGTCTGCGTGGGCGAGAGCGCAACGCAGCGCGATGCTGGGGAGACCCACGATTTCGTAAGCCGGCAGGTAGACGCGGGCCTTCGCGGCGTCGATCCGGCCGCCGCCGGTCACATCGTGCTGGCCTACGAGCCCATCTGGGCCATCGGCAGCGGCGAGGCGGCCACGCCGGCCGAAGCAAACCGGACGATCGGCATCACGGTCCGGGGCGCGGTGGCCGACTCATTGGGCGAGGGAGCGGCCGAGCACACTCGCATCCTGTACGGCGGGAGCGTCAACGCCGACAATATCGCCGACTTCATGCGCATGCCGGACATCGACGGCGCGCTGGTCGGCGGGGCCAGCCTGTCGCCCGGCTTCGCCGACCTGGTGAAGGCGGCGGGAGCGTAGCCCGATGGACGGTTGCGATGCGAGGGCTCTGCATGAAGCCTACGTGCGTGGTGACCTCGACACGGTCAGGCAACTGCTCGGGAATCCGCCGGACTTTCCGAACTGCAGGGGGCCGAGGGGGCTGGGTGAGATCATCCTCGAGTACGCGATCTACCACAGTCCGGCGTCGGCGATCGAGAGTCTGCTCGATAGCGGCGCTGACCCGAACTACGGGGATCACGCCGGTTACCCTTCACTGATCGCGGCCCTGTCCAGCGGGCGCCCGGACCGGCTCGAGATTCTCGATCTCCTGCTTCTGCGGGGCGCGGATATCCAGCAGCGCGGGGGGAACGGATACACGCCGCTGCACTGGGCGGCCTGCGAAGACGACCCCGTTCTCATCGATTGGTTGTTGAAACGTGGAGCGGACCCTGAAGCGCGAACGAACGTGGACGACTACGCCACACCCCTCGAGGAAGCCGAGATTCTCCGTCGCGAACACGCGGTGCGCGCCCTCAGGGCCGCCGCTCGCGATTCGAACCGATGACGACCGAACGGGCGGGGGCTCAGGCGCCGATCGCCAACTCGTCCACGACCCCGACGATGACCGCCCGGATCGCCCCGGGGTCCAGCCCGAGGATCTGCCGGGCGCCGTTTCCTTCGTCCAGGACCAGGACGGTATCGCCGGGTCCTGCCTGGGCGACGTCCACGGCGATGTCGTAGTCACCGATGGGCTCCGCTCCCGCTCCCAGCTGATCGACGAGAAGCAGCCTGCGGCCCTCGAGGTGGGGAATCTTCACGGTCGCCACCACCGGACCCACGACACGTCCGATGTACATCAGTCCGTCACTCCGGTATCACTCCACGCGGCCGTAGGGACGCGATCGTCAGCCGATCGGTCCACGTCGTCCACGATGCCGGTGACTGCCAGGTCCACCGGAACGAATGGCTCGGGCATGGCCTGCGCCGCTTCGCGGCTCCCGACGACGAACACCAGGTGCCCCGGTCCCGCCTGGGCCGTGGCATCGGCGGCCACCGACGGTGAGCCCTTCGGCTTGCCGTCGCGGTCCAGCGGCTGGACCGCCAGGAGCTTCACGCCCTCCAGCCCTTCGTACTTGGTCGTCGCGACCACCGTACCGATCACTCGCGCCAGCTTCACAGGCCCTCCAGCCTGGAACCGAATCGCGTGTCGGCCGACAGGTTCTCCCAGATCTCGGGATGAAGTTGCGAGATGACGACCTTGCGTACGAGCAGCCCGGGCCGGACGGCTCCCGCCCCGATCTCGACCCCGGCCTCGACATCCGACACCAGGCCCGAATACAGCACAATCCCCTTACCACCGAGTCCATCTGCCATACGGATCTCCAACAAGCGTACCTCGGCCCCCTTGATACCGGCGTCCGCGGCGCGAATGGCAGCCGCGACCGTCGAAGTCTCGATCACGCCGACCGCGTCCCGGGGGGCCTCAGACCTGGCACCGCCGAGGGCCGTCGCGACCTCCGGGTGGACGTGGGGGAGGAAGACATGGTCCAGAACCGAGTCGCCGCCCACGCCGCGACCGGCCGCCAGGGACTCCTGGACCTCGGCGACGGTCCCCCCGACAAGCACCAGGTAGCGGCCCGGCTGCACCGTGCCGGTCCGGACCACGTCGAGCTGGGCGCGCTTGACCATCGCGTCTGCGGCCTCGATCCCGACCGCGATGCTACTGAAGTCGATCAGAGCCAGCGCCGGTTCGATCATGCCGCCTCGGTTCGGTTGTCCCTGCTGGGAATCTTCATGGTCATACGATCCGGAAGGAGTCCTTCAGCACGCACCGGCGGATCCGGCTGAAGCTGATTGGGTTCGTGATGCCTTCTCCGGTGGGACTGGCGATCGTGAAGGAGCAGAAGCCCTCTCCCCCGTAACCCAGGCCGTCATAGGAGACGCCGTTCTTGACGAAGATGCTGCAGTCCATGGCCCGGGCCATGCGGCTCAGGTGGTCCAGGTGCTTGGAGTGCATGGTCGCCGTATGCCGGAATCCGTGTTCCGCCGCCTTCGCCCGTTCGATGCCCTCGTAGGCATCTCGAACGCGTGTGAGGGGGAGAATCGGCATCATCTGTTCGGAGAAGATGAGGGGG
>CAYWLF010000003.1:0-28699 GCA_964458875.1 uncultured Gemmatimonadota bacterium | reverse complement strand
TCGACCTCGACTGGATTCGGCGTCTGATCGACATGGTGGACGGGTCGGGGATCGATTCGTTGGAGATCTCCCGGTTCGGCACTCGTGTCAGGATTGCGAAATCGCCTCCGGTGACGGTTTCTTCCGTTGCGTCGGGAGCGCCCATGGCGCCCGCCGCAGCTGCCGCTCCGCCGGCGGAGCCACAGCCCTTGGCCGTTTCCGAGCCCGATGGTGGCGCGGAGCCGGATTCAGGCCTGGCTGAGGTCAACTCGCCGATGGTCGGCACCTTCTACCGGGCGCCGGCGCCCGACGCACCGTCGTACGTAGAACCCGGTGACCGGGTGGAAAAGGGCCAGACCCTATGCATCCTCGAGGCCATGAAGCTCATGAACGAGCTCGAGGCAGAGGTGTCGGGTACGATTCGCGAGATCTGCGTGGATAACGCGGAGCCCGTCGAATTCGGTCAGGTCCTGTTCCGAATCGACCCCGCCTGAGACGGTCCGAAGCGTGTTCAAGAAGATACTGATCGCCAATCGCGGCGAGATCGCGCTGCGAGTGATCCGTGCCTGCCGAGAGCTGGGTATCGGGACGGTGGCAGTGTATTCGGAAGGCGATCGCGACTCGCTGCACGTCCGATTTTCCGACGAAGACATCTGCATCGGTCCCGCGGCCAGCCGCGAGAGCTACCTGAACATCCCCCGGATCGTGGCAGCCGCAGAAATCACCGGTGCCGAGGCCATTCACCCTGGCTACGGATTCCTCGCTGAGAACGCCGAGTTCGCGGAGATCTGCGACCGAAGCGGAATCGTGTTCATCGGTCCGACAGCCGACCAGATCCGGCGGATGGGAGACAAGGCGGAGGCCCGTCGCACCATGATCGAGGCCGGTGTGCCGGTCGTCCCGGGTTCGAAGGGTGCCGTGGACGACGTCGAGGCTGCGCGAGTGGAGGCCGAGCGGATCGGGTATCCGGTGATCATCAAGGCGGCGGCCGGCGGCGGCGGGAAGGGCATGCGCGTGGCCGAGTCGGCTGACGTCATCGAGAACACCTTCACGATGGCGAGGAATGAGGCGGCGGCAGCGTTCAACGATGCACGCGTCTATATCGAGCGCTTCGTGCAGCGTCCGAGACATGTCGAGATCCAGGTCATGGGGGACCAGCACGGCAACCTGGTTCATCTCGGGGAGAGGGACTGCTCCATCCAGCGGCGTCATCAGAAGCTGATCGAGGAGTCTCCGAGCCCTGCCATTACCCCGGAGACGCGGCAGGCAATGGGCGAAGCAGCCATTCTCGCGGGTCGGGCCATCGACTACTCGAACGCCGGAACAGTGGAGTTCCTGCTTGCCGAGAGCGGTGAGTTCTTCTTCATGGAGATGAACACGCGGATTCAAGTCGAGCATCCGGTGACCGAGATGGTGACCGGTGTGGACCTCGTGAAGGAGCAGATCCGTTCCGCGGCCGGCGAGCGCATTGGCGGCCCTCCCACTCTCGCGGGCCACGCGATCGAGTGCCGCATCAACGCGGAGGACCCGGAGTACGACTTCCGACCTTCGCCGGGGAAGATCACTGCCTTTCACGCGCCGGGAGGACCCGGAATCCGCATCGATACGCACGTGTACGCCGGTTATTCGGTCCCACCCTACTATGACTCGCTCCTGGGTAAGCTCATCGCGTACGGTAGTACGCGTGAGGAGTCGCTGGGCCGGGCATACCAGGCCCTCGAGGAGTTCATCATCGAGGGCGTGAAGACGACTATCCCGTTCCTGAGGGACGTTCTCCGACATCCTGACTTCGTCGCCGGCAACGTCGACACTCACTCCCTGGAGCGGTGGCGGGAGTCAGGGTGATCGGCGGCGGGCGGGCGGAGCTGAAAGGCTGGCGACGGTGAACGAGCGGCAGCGCCGGGAGGCGCTCGGCGTAGGGCTGGTGGCCCTCGGCATCCTGGTCGCACTGGCCCTGGTTCCGCAGCTCATGTCCGGGCGCGAGGAAGCCGGGAACCTGATCGGGCCCGCTGGCGAGTTTCTCAGCCTCGGCCTCAATACGGTGTTCGGCGTGGGTTCCGTGCTGGTGTCCGCCCCCGCGTTCATTTGGGCCCTGTGGTGCTTCGGGGTCGTCGACAGGAGTTCAGCGGTCCGCTGGTCCGTGCTGGCCGTCGGGGCCATGCTCTTCGCCCCGGCGGGCTGGTGGTTCCTGAGCCATGCGATGGGTGGAACCGGGGCCGGGGCCGGATGGCTCGGTCCAGCGACCGCCGGCGTTCTCTCGAGCGCATTCGGGACGGTGGGGGCGCAGCTGATCGTGGCCGCCTTGCTGGTGGCCCTGGTCGTCCTCACCATGGGTGTGTCTCCGCGCCGGGCCGCGGAGCTGATCGGTCACGCTGCCCGGTGGATCAGTCGGTGGACGTGGAAAGGCCTCCAGGCGGCGGGCGCAGTGGCGTCCGGGTGGTGGGCGGCGTGGCGCGAACGTGAGGCTTCCGCGGGACCGGACCCGTCACTTTGGGAGCGATCCGTTCCCGCGCCGGACCCGGAGCCGGTGGCGGATCTGGAGCCGGAGCCGGAGGTCACCCCGGTGCCGGCGGACGAGGCTCCTGCGGTGGATCCGGTTCCGCAGCTGCCCGAGTTCGGGGATCCGTCCGATGACGAATTGCCTCCGCTGGACCTTCTGAGGCTGCCCACGCGAACGGGACCGGGCCTGGCCAGCGGTCAACTGGAGCGGCTCGGTCAGATCCTGGTCAACAAGTTGGCCACCTTCCGGGTGGAGGGCAGTATCGGGGGCTGGACGACCGGACCGGTGGTCACCCAGTTCGAGGTCATTCCCGCCGAAGGGGTGAAGGTTGGGCAGATCGCGGCACTCTCCGACGATCTGGCCCTGGCTCTGAAGGCTCCGTCCGTCCGCATCGTAGCCCCCATTCCGGGTAAGGGCGCCGTCGGAGTGGAGATACCGAACCCGGAACCCGAGATCGTCAAGTTGCGGGAGATCCTCGAGTCTCCCGGCTGGCAGAAGAACACCGGGGCGCTGCCGCTCGGTCTGGGGCGGGACCTGGACGGCAATCCGTACACGGCGGACCTGGCGAAGATGCCGCACTTGCTGATCGCCGGCGCCACCGGGTCGGGAAAATCGGTGTGCATCAATACCATCATCACGAGCCTGGTCTATCGGTATTCGCCGCGAGATCTGCGTCTGCTCATGGTGGACCCGAAGATGGTCGAGTTAATCGTCTACAACGACCTGCCTCACCTTCGTCACCCGGTGGTCACGGACAACAACGACGCGGCTGCCGTGCTCAGGTGGACGGTCCACGAGATGGGGCGGCGGTACAAGCTCCTGTCCGCCAACGCATGTCGCAACGTGGTAGAGATCAACCGGCGCATACGGGCGGGAGACGAGCTGCAGCGTCCGGAAGGCTGGGGGAAAGGTGTATACGACGAGGGCACGTTGCCCTACATCGTACTCGTGATCGACGAGCTGGCCGACCTGATGATGACCGTGCAGGGCGAGGTCGAGACGCCGCTCGCGATCCTTGCCCAGAAGGCTCGGGCTGTGGGGATACATCTCGTGGTGGCCACCCAGCGTCCGTCGGTCAACGTGATCACTGGACTGATCAAGGCCAACTTTGCTTGCCGGATCGCCTTCCGTGTCGCGTCCAAGACCGACAGTCGCACGATCATCGACCAGAACGGTGCCGAGAGTTTGCTGGGGAACGGCGACATGCTGTTCCTTGAGCCCGCCGAGTCCGATCCGCACCGCATCCAGGGTGCCTTTCTCGACACGCACGAGACGGAGCGCCTGATCGCGTGGTATCGAGAACGAGCCGCGGCGAAGGCTGAGCAGGAGCTGGAGCAGGAGGAAATGGACATCCTCGAGGAGGTCCGGGAGCTGGAGCTCGAGGAAAGCCAGGTCGATGTCAGTGTCGAGGTGATGGCGGAGTGGGATCCGTACTTCCGAAAAGCTGCCGAGATCGTCATCCACAACGGAGCCGGCTCCACCAGCCTGTTGCAGCGCCGGCTGAAGATCGGATATGGTCGGGCCGCTCGTGTCATCGACCAGCTCCACGAGGTCGGCGTCCTCGGGCCACCCGACGGGTCGAGGCCCCGCGAGGTCCTGGTTTCGCTTGTACAGCTGGACTCGGTTCTGCGAGGAGATGATCTGCTCGCGGAGGCTGCCGAGGCGGCGAGAGCCGTGGACGAGGAGGACAAAGGGCCGGCAGGGGAACATCGGAACCTCGGAACGGTGTCGGACGCGGACGGGTAGATACGAGCCGAAAGACTCGCCATCGAGTCCGAAACAGGGAGGACAAGTGGGTCACCGTCGAACGTGGAGTATCAGGATCAAACGAGCCGGCCGGCGCGGATGTTACGTGGTCGTGGCAGTTCTGCTGTTCCTGCCAGGGCAGGTCGTGGCGCAGGAAGACGCGGCTGGGCCCGACGTTCAGGTCCTGTTAGACCGGGCGGAAGAAGTGTATGACGGCCTGTCGTCCATGCAGGCGATCTTCGAGCAGACGATCGAGATTCCCCTGCTGGGCAGGCGCAGGGATGGAAGCGGAACGTGGTATCAGAAGGGCCCGGGCCGCTTCAAGATGGACTTCACGGATCCCGAGGGAGACGTGATCGTGGCTGACGGGCAATATCTCTGGCTGTACTATCCGAGCACACACCCCGATCAGGTCATTCGATCCGCAATCGACGCGAGCGTGACCGGTGCCGGAATGGTCGATCTGCAGGGCCGCATCTTCGACGAGGCCGATACCGGCTACGTCGCTGTCCTGCAGGGCACGGAGGAAGTGAAGGGGCACGCGACCTGGCGGATCGCCCTGACCCCGACTGGTGAGTCGCCTTACCGAAGGGTGCGCGTCTGGGTGGACGAAGACTCCTTCCTGGTGCGCCGCTTCGAGATTCTCGAGGAAAACGAGACGGTGCGAACCGTCATCCTTGACGAGCTTCGGCCGAACGACTCGATCGCGGATTCCGTGTTCGAGTTCGTGCCGCCCGAGAGCGCCGACGTGTTCGAAGGCTGAACGGGCGGCCATGAAGCTGGGTCTGATCAGCCTGGGCTGCGATAAGAACACGGTAGACTCGGAGCGAATGCTGTCCGCGCTGGCGGAGCAGGGCGCCGTCCACACTCGCGACCTGTCACAGGCGGAGATCATCCTCGTAAACACCTGCGGCTTCATCGACGCGGCGAAGGAAGAGTCGATCGAGACGTTGCTGCAGATGGGCCGGCTGAAGGACAGTGGACAGTGCCGGGCGGTGGTCGCAGTCGGGTGCCTCGTCGAGCAATACCGTGACGAACTGGAGCCGGCCCTTCCCGAAGTGGACCTGTTCGTGGGGCTTCGGGACATGGATCGGCTGGTGCCGGAACTCGAGCGTTTGGGCCTTCTGGAACCTGGCAAAGGCACGCACCCCGGGGAACGGGTTCCGCTCACCGATCGCCGGCACGTTCGCTATCTCAAGATCAGCGAGGGTTGCGATCACGGGTGTTCGTTCTGCGCGATCCCGCTGTGGAGAGGCAAGCACAGGTCGTTCGAGGCCGATCGACTGGTCGCCGAAGCCCAACGCCTGGAGGCGCAGGGAGCCGTCGAAGTCAACCTGGTGGCGCAGGACCTTGCGCATTACGGCCGCGACCTGAGGGATGGGGCGGATATCGCCTCGCTCCTGCGTCGGCTGCTCGATGAGACGGAGATTCCCTGGTTTCGCCTGCTGTATATCTACTCGGCGGGTCTGCGCGAGGCCCTGGTCGAGTTGATGGCGACCGAACGACGAGTGGTTCCGTACCTGGACATGCCGATCCAGCACGCGAGTGATGCCGTCCTCGAACGCATGCGGCGGCCCGAGCGCCAGGGCCGACTTCGTGAGAAGATCGCGTGGCTGCGGAACTCGATTCCGGACTTGACCCTGCGGACCACGTTGCTGGTCGGTTTCCCGGGCGAGACTGACGAGGACTTCCGTGACCTTCTGGACTTCGTGGAGGATGTGGAGTTCGATCGGCTCGGGGCCTTCGCGTTCTCTCCACAGGACGGTACCCGTGCGATGGCCCTGGAGACGGAGTTCCTTCCGGACGGCGTGGGTGGCGAGCGGCTGGAGGAACTTCTCGAGCTGCAGCGCGTTATCAGTGCCGATCGTCTGGCAGCGTCGATCGGACGACGCGTCGAGGCCGTCGTGGATGAGGGGAGTGCGATCGCCGTGGCGCGGACCTGGGGACAGGCCGACGACGTGGATGGCGTGACCCTGCTCGAGGGTAACGCCGAACTGGTATCCGGGACGATCGTTGAAGCGGAGATCACGGATGCTGACGACTACGACCTGAGAGGCAAGGTCCGACGGATCGTCCGGGTCGCGCCCCAGTCCTCGGCGGCATCGACGGACCCCGACGGGGGTCACCGTCGGAGGCTGCCCGTCCTTCCGCTGGGCCTAGAAGCGGTCTGGGGCCGGTGACGACCCCTGCCCCTCACCCTCGACGGACGCGACAGGCGCGTGCCGTCCTCGGTCTGCTGATATGTCTCCCCCTGGGCGCCTCACGGGGGGGATTCGAACCGGTGATCCCCACGAGCGTCTCGGTCGGGGCGCCTCGCCCGATCCAGGGCGCTCCCGGAGCGGGCGGCGGACCGCTGGTTCGCGTTGGGATAGCCTTGGACCGGAAGAACGTGAAGCTGTCGTCGCCGGGAGGGTTGAGACTCGAGGACGCCCTTACCGGGCAACCGGCGGGGGAGGTGGCTCCGGGTGCCAGCCTGGTGGCCAGAGCGGACGGGTCCACGCTTCGTTTCGACGGTGATCTTTCAGAGTCTCCCGTCGGAGTTCCGTCGGTTCGCGTGCACCCGGCCCGGGGAAACGAGCCCGTGTACGTGTCGGGGCAGCCCTATCGCGGTTCGGCGGAACTGAGGGCGGTGGGCGACGGCCGGGTCAGCGCCATCAACGTATTGCCCCTGGAGGACTACCTCCTTGGAGTGGTCCCGCTCGAGATCGGACCCAGGGGGGCAGACGAGATGGCGGCTGTGGAAGCCCAGGCCGTGGCGGCCCGCACCTACGCGGTTGCCCAGCTCGGGGGACAGCTCGAAATGGGCTTCGATCTGTTTGGCACCGTCGACGACCAGGCATACGGCGGCATGGCGGCAGAGCGCGACGAATCGACAAAGGCCGTACGAAGGACGGTGGGGAAGGTCCTGCTCTACGACGGACGGCCGATCCGGGCGTACTATCACTCCACGTGTGGAGGGCGGACCGCGGCGATCGAGGAGGTGATGGATCGGCCTTCGGCGCCCTACCTCCGATCCGTATCGGATCGCGCGCCTGACGGAACGGACTTCTGCTCCGCGTCGCCCCGCTACAGGTGGACCGTGACCTGGTCTCGCGCCGAGCTCGACTCTGTGTCCCGGACCGGCCTCGCGGCCCATTTCGGGGTGACCCCACGTGAGATCGGACGGGTGGAGTCCCTGGAGGTCGTCGGCCGGACACCGAGTGGCCGGGTGAGAGATTTATCATTCCACGGGAACGGCCTGGCGCTGGTGCTGAGCCGACTCGACATCAGACGGGCACTCCCGCATAACGGGCAGATCCTGAACTCCACCGATTTCTCGGTCAACGAGCGTGGAGACGGTCTGGTGGTGCTCGAGGGTCACGGCTATGGTCACGGAGCCGGCATGTGCCAGTGGGGAGCCATCGGCCGGGCTCGCGCGGGGCAGGACTTCGTGGAGATCCTCGAAACATACTACCCGGGTGCAGTCCTGGTGAACGCGTACGAAGGAGAGGATGGATGAGGCGAATGGGGGCTCGATCGGCAGGCCGGGCGCTCGGGGTACCGCGGAGCCGGACCCTGGCGCTCGTGGTGACGCTCTTGGCGGGATCTCTGCTCGGTGTCGGTGATGCTGCGGCCCAGAACCTCGAGGAGTACGACTACGAGAACCTGGGTCTCCGCGCGATCGGGGTCGACGTGGTCTGGGCGGACGCGAAGGACGCGAAGGGTACCGTCGGCTTTGGAATCCGCGCCGACCTGAGTCCGCTGGGACCGCAGGTTCGAGTGGTTCCGCGGTTCGCCTTCTGGAAGGCCGACATCGAAGAAGAGGCCGTCGCCAAGTTCGAGAGGAATCTGGAGGAACTCTGCACACCGCCTGGCTGCAACATCGACCTCGGAGACATGCGGCGGAACTACTGGGTCCTGGGAATCGATCTGCAGTGGATCCTACCGAACCCGCTGGTTGCCCCGTATCTCGGGGTTGGAGCGGATCTCTACATCCTGGACGACTCGGGCCAGGCCATCAAGGGCACGTTTCTCGACGACGCGGTGGTCACGGCGGGACTGTCCGGAGTCGCCGGCCTCCAATTCGATCCAGGCAAGCACCTGCGCCTGTACCTGGACGCGCGGGGGACGCTGGTGACCTCCGCTAGCAACGTGGCGTTCTACGCGGGTGTAGCGTACAGGTTCTGAGAGATGACGGACGGAGAAAGGAAGTAGCCGTGCCACGCACCGTAAATGTCGCAGTCGTTGGGGCAGGAGGGGCGGCCCAGGTCGTACACCTCCCGATTCTGAAGCGACTCGGAGATGTCACCGTCGCCGGCCTCGTCGACACGGATGTCTCGAAGGCCCGGACGATCGCCGAGCGGTTCGAGGTGGACTTCGTGGCGTCGACGCTGGACGAGCTGGCCGACAAGGCGCCCTTTGATGCCGTGTTGATATGCTCCCCCACGAGCGAGCACGAATCCGGAGTTCTCGCGGCCCTGGCCCACGATGCTCACGTGATGTGTGAGCGTCCACTCGTGGGGGACTCGGATTCCGCGCGTCGCCTGATCGGTGCAGCGGCCAAGGCTGGCCGGGAGTTGATGGTAGCCAACAACTTGCGCTACCGGTTCGACCTTCGGGCCATCAAGCACTTCGTGACGAATGGCGAAGCCGGGAACATCCATCACATCCGTTCCAACTGGCTCAATCGACGCTCCCGAAGGCCGAGACGAGGGTGGCGGCGGGATCCATCGCGCGCTGGCGGTGGGGCGTTGATGGATCTGGGGGCTCAGGCTCTGGATGTGCTGCTGTGGATCCTGGACTACCCGGTGGTCGAGCGTGTGTGCGCCAGACTGCATGGCGACGGCGAAGTCGAGACGTCGGCCGTCGTCCACCTGGCCCTGGCCGGGGGGACCTCCGCGAGCGTCGAAGTCACGTGGGAACTCATCGACGAGAAAGACCGCCACTCGGTGGTGGTGCTGGGAGATCGAGGCTCGGCGTATTCCTATCCGCTTCAACTTCTCACGGAGACCGAATCCGGTGTGATGGATGTCACGCCGCCGATCGACAGGCCCCCTGCGGAGCTGTACACCGACTCGTACCGACAGGAGTGGGGTGACTTTCTCCGGCACGTGAGGGGTGAGCAGTCCTACGGGGCACTGGAAGAGCAGGTCCGGCTGATCGAGGTTCTCGAGGCGTGCTATCAGTCAGCCCGGGAGGGGCACGAGGTCAGCCTGTGAGCCGTGGCGGGTGGTGAGTCGGTGAACGGGTGTCAGGGGCCGGGCCATCAGGCGCAGGGTTTCGACATCCCGCCTGGAGTTCACTACCTGAACTGCGCCTTCATGTCTCCGCTGCATCGCGAGGTCGAAGAGGCCGGGATCGAAGGCATCCGACGAAAGCGCAGGCCCTTCGAGACAACCCCCCGGGACTTCTTCGAGGACAGCGATCGCCTGCGCGGTGCTTTCGCTTCGCTGATTGGTGCGCCGTCTCCTGAGCGCGTCGCCATCATCCCTTCGGTCTCCTACGGAATCACGGCGGCGGCCCGCAATCTGGACGCTCGCTCCGGGTCGAACGTTGTCATTCTCGCCGAGCAGTTTCCGAGCAACGTGTACCCGTGGCGTCGGCTGGCGGCCGAGCGCGATCTCGTCGTGCGGACGGTAGAAGCCCCGGTTACATCGGGATCGCGAGGTGCGGCCTGGAACGAAGTCCTTCTCGCGGCGATCGACTCGGGCACGTCGGTGGTGGCAGTGCCGAATTACCACTGGATGGACGGAACCCGTTTCGACCTCGAGGAAGTAGGGAAGCGTGCCCGTGAAGTCGGGGCTGCACTGGTGATCGATGGAACGCAGTCCGTTGGAGCGGCCCCGTTCGAACTCTCGACAGTGCGGCCCGATGCGCTGGTATGTGCGGGGTACAAATGGCTCCTGGGTCCGTACAGCCTCGGGCTGGCCTGGTACGGGAGTCGGTTCGACGACGGGGTGCCGCTGGAGGAGACCTGGACCTCGCGTCCCGAGAGCCATGACTTCCGTCGCGTTGGAGACTACAGGAACGACTACCGGCCGGCCGCAGCCCGCTACGATGTCGGCGAGCGGTCGAACTTCATCCTCGTTCCCATGCAGCTGGCCGCGCTTCGGAAGATCCGGGAGTGGTCACCAGGCGGGATCCAGGAGTACTGTCGCTCGATCACGCGCGACGTCCTCGCCGAGGTCTCCTCCCTCGGTGTGGTGGTAGACGACGAGCAATGGAGGGGAAGCCACCTGTTCGGCCTTCGGCTCCCGACCGGAGTCGATCCGGCTCGCCTCGGTCCCGAGTTGGAGGCCCGCTCCATCTCGGTGTCGCTTCGTGGAAGCGCGATTCGTGTGGCTCCACACGTCTACAACAGAGAGGAAGACCTGGACGTCCTGCTGGAGGCCATCCGCGTCACGCTGGTTTGAAGCAGGCTTCCGGTTTTTCCCGGGCAGCCGAACAGCGCGGCTCGGGTCAGGAGTCACACTTTTCGGTCGTGTGAGCGCCGACGAAACACGTACCATCCGCGAGTCACGTGTGACTTTCGATAGCCCAGGAGATGGAACACGTCGACGGTGAGCCAACGGGCGACCCGTCGGTCCACGATCAGTACGTCCTCGCGTCGCCGGGCCGGATGGATGCCAGGAAGCCACCGTGCGAGAGACGAGATTCGCAGCCGGCGCAATCCGCCGGACAGGCGCAGCCACGCCGGACGCACGTCGCGTACGACGAAGAACCCGTCGTCCCCCTGGTCCTGGTAGAGGGGTAGGAAAATGCGGCCATCCTCAGGCGCGGTCACCGGTCCGTCGCGGTCGTGCCCGACCACCTCGCCACCCGATATTCTCTGGAAGTTCAGATACCCGGGTCGCATGGTGAAACCGTCGCCTCCCGTGACCGGCTTCCGGTAGCGGACGGCAAAGACCGGGGGAAGGTGTCGCCAGGCAGCCCTCAGTGCCTCCCGCATCGCCCTGGTCTCCGGAAAGTCTCCCTCGGCGATGTGGCCACCCGCGATCAGGGCCATCCAGACGGCGCGCTCGTGGTGATCGACGGAGACGGGGTCGTCGTGCTGCCCGGCCTCGATTCCCAGCGTGACGGGCCCGGCCGCGGTGATCACTTCGAGCAGTGCCCCGTCGATCTGCTCTTCGATTCCCAGCACGAGTGGAAGACCCATGCGCCGGGCGAACGCCCGGTTCCGAATCGTGTCGGCGAGGGTGAGGAACGGGGGGCTGTCCGCTGAGGTGGTATGCAGGTCGATGACCCGGATCTCGGAACGATCTCCCTCGAGTTCCTTGCGGAGGACGGCGATCAACTCCGCCTGTTCGCCGTCCTCTGCCGGCGCCTCGGCCGAATCCTCCACCCTCTGCATGCCCCGCGGGCTCCAGCCGCGATTCAGGTCCCGCCTCAGAAACCTGCGACCGGCCCGCAAGGCCCTGAGGTTCCCTGCGATCGCGACGATCTGGCCCCGGAACGGAGGGTTGGATTCGTGCAGCGTGGCGAGTACACCCCGGAGCGCCAGCACACCGGCAGGCTCGTTGCCATGCAGTCCTCCCAGGCAGATGAGCCGGGGGCCAGGGAGAACGCCATATCGGCCGATGACCCGGTCGCTCTCGAGACCATCTTGCCGGGACAGTCGCTCGTCCGACTCGCTCCGCCCCTCCTGACCGGAAGTCGCCGGTGAGCTGACGGCTCGACTCACTCGCGCAGCATCTCCTCGAGGAGTGTACCCGCGATGCGCATGAAGTCGTGCTCGGTGACGATTCCGATGAGTCGGCGGTCCTTGACTATGGGAAGGCACGAAATGCGGTGTTCCCGCATCACGTCGATGGCCTCGAGCGTGGTAGTCTCGGGACCGACCGTGATCAGTTCGGTGATCATGACGCGGCTGACCGGAATCGGGCCGGCTTCCCGACGACCCTCGTCGCTGGCGAGGAAGCGCAGTAGCGGCCGGTGCGACACGAGACCGACCAGCCGATGTTCGTTGTCTTCGACCGGAACGTGGTGGATGCGGTGCCAGTCCATCAGGTTCGCGACCAGATCGATGGCCTCCTCCTCGTTAACCGTCAGGAGATCGGTGGACATGTACTGCTCCACCCGCAGGTAGCTGGGTTTCCAGCTCCCGGCTTCGCCCAGCTCGGCGCGGCCCCACTCGTGGACCGGTCGCGAGTGTCGCTGCCGCTCGACCGTGGCCGCGACCAACGCGGCCATTCGCTCCTCCAGCGTGCCTTTCTCACCCATGTCCGCGAGTGAGTTGAGCTGCCATCGGGCGCCAGTCCGTCTCGATTCTACGCGAGCCTCGACCGTATCGAGGTACCGCTCGATGTCAGCGGCGTCGATGCCTCGAGCCTGAAGACCCCTGCGAGCGAGCGGCAGCAGGGTGTCGCAAATCAGATCCTGTGCCGTGACCGGCTCGCCGTCGAACCAGGTGAGATGGGCTTCAAGACCGAGTCGGGCGGCGGACAGGAAGTTCGTGTACACGTCATCGAACGATATCATCTCGCGCACGTCATCCACTTCCTCGGCCAATCCGCTGAGCAAGCCGAACCAGAACGCAGCGTTGGCGACCTCGTCACGAACCGACGGGCCGGACGGCAACACGCGATTCTCGATACGCAGGTGGGCGATGTCGTTGGCCACTCCATAGCAGGCGCGATTCCACCGGTACACGGTGCTGTTGAACAGCTGCAGGGCCTTGAGACTGGGCACGCGTCCCGAGTCCATCATCTCGAACGGATCCTCGTCGATCTCCCGACCCAGGAGCACACGGAAGCGGGACACATCGGACTTGAAGATCTCGATGACCGACTCGTCGACCCACTCTCGGCCGAAGCTCACACGCGCGGGGACGTCGCGGATCTCCGGGATGGGACTACGCGTGTCTACTGATTGCTGAAACACCGCGATGCGGGTCTCGGCCCACAGCCGTCGTCCCAACATCAGCGGTGAATTCACGGCTGCAGCCAGAACCGGCGCCGTCACGGCCATGGCGATGTTGTACAGGCGCGCAAATTCCTCGGGTCCCACCTGGAAATGGACCTGGAAACTGGCGTTCGCCGCCTCCAGCATCACCGAGTCATGGGTAACTCGAAGCTCGTCCGTGCCCTTGATACGCAGGTCGTAGTCACCGCCGCGAAGTCTGGTCAATGCGTCGTTCAGCGCATAGTAGCGGTCTGCGGGAACCATGTTGTCGAGCGACAGGTCGGACTTGCGAAGCGTCGGGAGAATGCCCGCCAGGACCACTTCGGCTCCGAGATCGCGGACCGTCAGGCGAACCTTGTCAATTAGCTCGTTGAGCCGGTTCTCCATCAGCCGCAGGCAGTTACCGCCAAACAGCAGGGGGTCGAGGTTGAATTCGAGGTTGAACCGGCCGATCTCGCTGGTGACGCGTGGGTCGTCGATGCGCTCGAGCGCTTCCACCGCGACCGGGGCGGGACGCCACATGTCGTCCACCAGGAAGAGTTCCTGTTCCAGCCCGATCCGTCTGACCCCGGACTCGATCAGGTCCCCGTGAAGAAGCTGGTCCAAAGCCCTGACGTCACGCAGGAGAGCCTGGGTGAAAACCCTGAGGTCGGAGCTGTCCAGCTCGATCCGGATGTCCTTTTCGCCCAACACCACCTCCGCTCCGATGGGACCGGGTCCCTGGCGGCCCGGACGGTGCGAGCGAGTAAGGTCGCGCTCGATTTCCGCCCTGACAAGTACGGAGCCGGTCGCCTCCGGACTCACGCCGCTGCTGGATCTCGACAGGATGCGTCAAGCGGGAGGCAACGAAGAGGGAAGAGAAGGCCCTGCGGGGTGCGCGGAGGCGAGTCAGGTCACCTCTCAGTTTCACCGTCGGGTGAGTAGCGGACGAAGTACCGCGAGCCGTCTTCCAGCGCCTCCTCGGCCACCGGTCTGCGCTCGCGCCGAACGCTGTAGGCCAGGTACGCGACCCCGCCCGGCGCGACGGTGACCAGGATCGTGACCACGATGATCACGATCAGTAGATCAACGAAGTTCATGCCTTCTCCTCAGAGGTTCTCTCGCGGTCCTCAACCGTCCAGCGCCGCCCGTATCTCGTCCGCCTCTTCCGGGCTGGTCAGGATTCGGACCTCCGGGGCGCCAGCGGTCGGGGCCAGTGAGCGGAGAGCTCTTTCCATGTATATGCGCGCGTGTCTTCCCCGCGCGTCCTGCAGGACCACTCCGTACCAACCGTCGATCTGGCCTACGAAGTCGCCCGCTTCGACCCGGACACTGTCTCGAAGCGCGTCCAGCACGTCGGGGCCTACCGCCTCGGGAACGAGCAGGAGGGTCAGGTAGCCGAGAGACGTCGAGTCCAGGCGTTGCGCGACCTCGGTCGTGAAGGCCGCCGACTCGACGAGGGTTCGAATCGGCTCCGGTCTGTCCGAGTCTCCCCAGGCCTCGCGTTCGCCCACCACGCAGGCGGCAGCGCGCCGGAAGCGCGACTTGAGTTCCCGGAGGACCACGTCCTGCCGCAAGATATCGTCCGCCCCGGCTTCCATCGCGCGGGCCCGGTCTGACGAGCGGAGTTGCCCCCGCGAGAGAACGACGAGGGCCCCGGGAGTGAGAGGGCGGATGGTCCGACAGATCTGAATCGCCTCTTCGATCCCGGATCGTTCCACCGCGATGCATACTCCTCCCCAGCGCTCGGTCTGCAGCATGGAGACCAGTTGCGCCGTGTCCCTCGTCTCGTGCAGATCGTAGTCGCGTCTCAGCCAGCCCTCGATATCCTCCGTGATCGCCTCCGTCATGCGGACGAGGAGCAAGCGGCGCCCGTCCCCTGGAGACACGTCGCCGGCTCGCCGGTCGGGTCGTCCCAGGGGCGCCGTCAGCCCGACGCCAGGGCGAATGTCGAGCGTAATCAGCCCTGGATCTTCGACCGGCGGCCGGATTCGATACACGGCGAGTTCGCGCAGTCCGTCCCGAAGACGGCCCAACTGGAACACTCCCGCGCAGCGTTGGACGACCCAGTCGGTGGACGGAGGCAAGTTGTCATCCAGGTCGGTGACCGCCGTGGCCGCGACCGTCACCCCGGAGGCCTCGTGCCATTGCATGAACGAACTCGCCATGGCCGTCCCCGCCCGAGTCTCCCAGAGCAAAGTGCCCGGATCGACGGCCAGTCTGCTGACCGCTCCGTCCAGCGCCTCGGTGAGCTCCGCGAAGGCCTCCTCTGGCTCCTCCGCATCGAGAATCCTGCGTGGATACTCGCCGCGATAGCCCAGGACGCTGAGCCGCCCCTGGTGCCATGCCCGCTCCAGGCCATCGAGGCCCCAGTGCCGCGCCTGTTCGAACAGCTCATCGGGAGAGTAACCGCCCAGGAATGCCAGTTTCTCATCCGCATCCAGGCCCGCGGCAAGAAACTGCAGGAGAAAGGCCAGCTTGCCCGACCCCGGGGCGCCGGCCAGCAGGTACAACCCCCCGGCCCGGAGTCCGCCGACCCGTTCGTCGAAAGGCCCTACGCCACTGGATATGATCACCGTGCGCCACCTGTCCGAGAGTTCGCTGCGCAACCTGCCCCACGGGAATTGTCACCGGTGGGGCTCCTTTGACAAGGGCCGGCCTCCAGATGGAGACCGGCCCCCGGCGCGAGTTGCATGGCCGGCGGTCTGTGTGCCCGCCGGCAAAGCCGCGAGACTAGTGAACGCCGCCCATCATCCTCCGGATAGGCCGGGCGAAGACGAGGAACACCACGCCCGCCACGCCGACGCTGATCGATACCGTCAAGAACAGCTCCGGTAGTGGCAATGTCTCGAACTGCCCGGCCACCAGGCCGGCTATGAGGTTGCCGAGCGCCGCGCCCATGAACCAGGTGCCCATCATCTGGCCCACGAACTTGGGTGGCGAGAGCTTGGTGATGCTGCTGAGTCCTACAGGGCTCAGGAACAACTCCCCGCACGTGTGGAGGAAGTAAGTCGAGATCAGCCAACCCGGGCTCACGAGCTGTCCCTCGACCGTGTATGTGGCGCCCCACGCGATCACGAGGAATCCGACCCCGAGGAGAAGCAGGCCAAAACCGAACTTCATGGGCAGGGACGGCTCCTTCTTCCGCCTGTCGAGCCACAACCACAGCCAGCCAAAAACCGGTGCCAGCGTGATAATGAACAGCGGATTGATCGATTGCAGCCAACTGGCCGGAGCTTCCCAACCGAGGACGTTACGGTCGGTGAGACGCTCGGCGAACAGATTGAGCGAGGACGCGGCCTGCTCGAACCCGGCCCAGAAGATGGAGGCGCCGAGGAACAGCAGGAAGATCACGACGACCCTCTTCTTCTCGACCGAATCCAGTCCGCCGAAACCGAGGACCGACGTGAAGAACAGTACCGCGATCGCCAGGATAATCACGCCGGTGGCCTGCGCGGCGCCCTCCAGCGTGATGTTGATCGTGCCCCGCGACCCCAGGAAGTAAAGCACGATCGCGATGACGCCGACGAGCGCGATCCCAAGCATGAGCTGACGCAGCGCCTGTGGTTTGCTGGCTCGAGCTTCCTCACGGAACTTCCCGGCGCTACCCAGGAAACCCCAGCCGAGGCGGTACTGGATCAGACCCAGCACCATTCCCACGCCGGCCGCTGCGAAGCCGAGGTGCCAGTCGATGTTCTCGCCCAGGTAGCCGCAGATCAGCGGGGCCACGAAGGCGCCGATGTTGATCCCCATGTAGAAAATCGAGAAGCCGGCATCTCGGCGCGCGCCGCCCTCGGGGTAGAGTTCGCCGACGATAGTGCTGACGTTGGGCTTCAGAAGTCCGGTCCCCAGTACGATCAGGATGAGACCACCGTAGAAGGCCGCCATCCCTCCCACACCGTGCAGCGCGACGCCGAAGTTGCCCGCTGCGATCAGAAGACCGCCCCAGAACACCGAGCTTCGCTGTCCGAGGAGCCGGTCCGCCACCCAACCTCCGGGAAGGGCGAACAGGTAGACGCTGGCTGTGTAGAGGCCGTAAATGGCTGCTGCCGTGCCCGCGGTCATCCCGAGGCCGCCGGTGGTGACTGCAGCGGTCATGAACAGGATGAGGATGCCACGCCCGCCGTAGAAGCTGAAGCGCTCCCACATTTCCGTGAAGAAGAGGGTGGCAAGGCCACGCGGATGTCCGAAGAAAGAAGTATCGCCCTGATGCAAGGGCGAGGCAGCGTGAGGAGCCGAACCTGTACTATCGCTCATCAACTCAGTTGCCTCCTGATCGGTCGAGAAAAAAGGTGGTGACGGGTCAGCCTCGACCCGTCCATACTGGACGATCGAAGCGGACAATATCGTCGCCCCGCCGCCCGGTGAGCAAGTTCAGCCGAATCCGACCTCTGAAAGGAACTCTGCGGCGACCTCGGGCCAGCCGAAGCGGGTCCAACGGCGCTCGCCGCCCGCGGTCAGTCGCTCGCGCATGCCCGGGTCCTTCAGCAACCGGACGAGGGCCGCAGCGAGGCCGGGCACGTCGTCCGGTGCGACCAGGATCGACACCTCGCCGTCGGGCGCCGTTTCCGGCACCGCCCCACAATCTGCTGCCACGATGGGCAGGCCGGCGGCCATCGCTTCCAGGAACACGATTCCAAAGCCCTCCTGCCGAGACGGAAGACAGAACACGTCTGCTCGGATGAGTTCTGCCCGGACCTGGTCGGCGCTTCCCAGTGAACCGACGAGGGCCACGGTCTCGCCGAGTTCCAGTGAGTCGACGAGCATACGGAGCCGAGGCAACTCGGGCCCGTCTCCCACCACCGTGAGGCGCGCTCCCGGGATTGCCTGCCTGACGACGGCCATGGCGCGTACCAGCGTTGCCGTGTTCTTGCGTCGGTACTGACGGGCCACGCTGACGATCGAAGGGGCGGCGTCTTCGGCTCGCGAGCCACGTGCGAAGCCGGCCCAAGCCTCGACGTCGATTCCCTCCGGGACGACGCCCACCGACCCGGGCGCGAGTCCGTACTCCGTGGTCGCCACTCCACGACTGTGTTCGCTCGTGACGACCACCCGATCGGCCTTTCTCGCGTTCCGTCTCTCCAGTCTCGCGAGGACACGAAAGCGAGCCCGGTCCCACCCGCGCTCGTACCGAAGCTCGTCGGCGGCGACCCCCTTCAGGGCTACCACGTACGGGGCGTTCACTCGACGCAGGAAGCAGCCGTCGAAGTCGAATCCGACGATCAGGTCAGCGACAAGCGGACGTACACGGGTCCGGAATCCGACATTCGCCGCGATTCGAGTAAGATCAGCGGAGGGGAACCGGAGCCGCGGCCGAAGAAACGTGACCCGGTGACCCAGGGAGCGAAGCCCGCCCGCGAGTCCGGAGATGGCGACCGCGGAGCCACTGCCCCGGGCCCGGTCCGTGAACCAGGAATCGAGGAAGAGAATGTCCAGCGGGGCGTCGGCTTTCACGAGGCGGCGCTAGAGCCGATCGATGCGGGCCGCCAGGATGAAGTCGCTCTCTGTCAGGCCATCGATCTTGTGGGTAAAGATCTCGATCTCGACTCGACCCCAGGTAAGGCGGATGTCAGGGTGGTGCCCTTCGGTTTCCGCGAGCTCACCCACCTGATTCGTGAAGCGGAGCGCCGTCACGAAGTCGGGAAATGAATACGCCTTGTGCAGGTGGTGCTCCGCCACGACCTGCCACCCGCCGCCCAGTTTCTCCTGGAAAGCGCGCAACTCCTCACCGGCCAGCGGGGGGACACCGCCCCGACACGGGACACAATGTTTCGATGCAAGCTCACCGCTCACGTAGTACTCCCTTCAGCGCTGGAATCCTCAATTGGCCGACGGATCTTGCTCCTCCGCATCCCACGCCTCGGCCGCGAGAACGACCCGGTTTCGCCCCAATCGTTTCGCGGCGTACAGCGCCCGGTCGGCCGAGCGCATTAGAGACTTGGGGTCGTCACCGTCCTCACGGAAGAAAGCGACTCCAAGGGACGCGGTGAGGTCTACGGGAAGGGGAGGGTCTTCTTCGAGGATCAGGTCGTCGATCCGGCTTCGCAGTCGCTCCGCGATGCTGAGCGCAAGCTCCCGGTCGGCGCGAATCAGGAGGATCGCGAACTCTTCGCCCCCGATCCGAGCGATCTGATCGCTTTCGCGAACGCTCTCGCGCAGCGTGTTGGCCAGGGCCTGAAGGCAGCGGTCTCCCGCGAGGTGGCCGAACTTGTCGTTCACAAACTTGAAATGATCGACGTCGAGGAAAACCAGGGCCAGCGGCTCGTCGTATCGTGTCGCGCGGCCGACGTTCTCTTCCAACTGCTGGTTGAAATGTCGCCGGTTGAACAACCCGGTGAGAGAGTCGGTGATCGCCAGGCGACGGGTTTCCTCCAGCAGCTGCGCGCTCCGGATCACCACACCTGCCTGTCGGGCGATGACCGTGAGCGTCTGGACGTGTTCCTCGTTGAACGCGTGCCGTTGCACCGATTCGGCGTTGAACACGCCGATGATCAGGCCGTCCGCGATCAACGGAACCGCAACCTCGCTGCGTGCGCCAGGAATACCCTGGATGTACGCTTCGTCGCCAAGGGCTTCGATGTCGTGCACGACTTGTGTCAGGCCCGTCTCGGCGCACTTCCCGGTTACGCCCTGTCCCACCGGGATCTCGAGGAACCTGACCGAAGCCTGGTATCCCTGGCTCGCAGCCACCCGCAAGTGCTGCCCCGCATCGTCCAAGAGGAGAACGGCTGACTGTCCCTGGGGGATGACCTCGCCGGCAATCTCGAGCATCGAGTGCAGCGTCGCCCCCAGTGCACCCGCCTCGCTGGCGAGGTTCGATATCCGATACAGGGCGCTCAACTGGTCCAGCCGCTGGCGCAGCTGGGCCTGCGCCTGGAACGCCAGGATACCAAGCGCGGCCTGCGTGCCCAGCACGGTGAGCAGTTTCTCGTGCTCGGTGGTGAACGCGTACAGGCGCTCCGATTCGACGTTGATGACCCCGGCGACCCGATTCCCGACGATCAACGGGACCGCGAGATTGGACCTTGCCCCGGCCAGCCCAAGCACGTACCTCGGGTCTCCGGACACGTCACCCACGCGCACCGATTCCCGGTTCGCCGCCGCCCAACCCGTGAGACCCTGGCCCAGGGCAAGCGAGGCGCTTCGCATTTCGGATGCCTGCTCGCCGTACCCCGTGAGCCCCTCGACCGTCAGCCGACCTGTTTCCTCGTCCAGCAGCATGACCGCCGCGTGTTCGAAGCCGATCAGCTCACGTGCCCTGGCGAGCACCTCCGTCAGGAGCTCCTCGAGCGAGTCGTGCAGACCCAGAGCCCTGGTGCTCTCGTAGAGCGCGTCCAGCGTTCCGAGGCCCCGGCTTGCCTGCTTTCCGTCGCCTGTCACGGTTCCTCCACCGGAGTCATTCATCGAGCAGCGACTTCCCAAACGCCTTGACCGTCAGGACGGGGCAGTCGGCACGGCGGATCACCTTTTCCGCCACGCTGCCGAGCATGACGTGCGCGAGCCCCCCGAGACCGTGCGTCGCTATGACGATCAAGTCCGCCGGGATATCCTCAGCGGCCTCCAGGATTCCCCGGACCGCCCGGCCTTCGCGGACATGGATCTCGGTCTCGACGTCAGCTCCCGCACGGGTGCCGACGCCGAGGAGTGCCTCGCGCAGGCTGCTTTCCAGGACCGAGAAGTTGGACACGGTCGTCGAATTGCCTCCCAGGTACACCTCGGGAGTGACCGGCTGCTCGAAGACATGCAGCAGATGCATACGGGCCCCGCACGCCCGGCAGAACTCGATCGCGTGCTCCACCGCCAGCTCGGAGTGCCTCGAAAAGTCTACCGGAACGAGAACGTGCTCGACGAACGGCGATGCGGGCTCTCCCCCTCGACCCCGGATCGTCAGCACGGGGCGCGGAGACAGGCGTACGACCTCCTCCGTGACGCTGCCCACCAGGGCGTGGCTGAGTCCGCGCCTGCCATGCGTACTCAGCACGATCACGTCCGCGTCGATCTCCTCGGCGTACTCCAGGATCACCGGCGCGGCGGACATGCCTCTTCGCTGGGCCCGAACCACTTCCAGCTCGCCCGCCTCGCGTTCCTCGAGCTGGCTCACCATGCGACCTTCCGCCGACTCCTCGAGGCGGACCCTGATCTCTTCCGCGTCAGGAAAGTGATGCGCGGGATCGTTCGGATCGTCCGCATGCAGGACCACCGCGTGTAGCATGTGCAGCGTGGCCCCGTGCTTCTGCGCGAGCTCGAGGGCGTGGTCCAGGGCCGCGTCCGCCAGCCGCGAGAAGTCGGTCGCGAACAGGACGGTCTTCACGGATAGCATCGCCCGCTCCGGTCGCTCTGCGCCTATCGAGGCGCGCCGAAGGTGACTTCGAGCTCCACCCGCTCGCCGTCACGGATAACGACGACCGGCGCCGTGTCACCGGGGTTGGCCTCGGACAACACCACCATGTAGTCCTGCACGCTGGCGATCTCCATTTCACCAATCTGGACCACGATGTCTCCACGCTGCAGGCCCGCCGACTCGGCCGGACTGTCCGGCCTGACATCGGAGAGCAGCAGGCCCGGGGACCCGTCCGCCGGTCCGGCGTAGTCCGGGATCGTGCCCAGTCGCGCCTTCAGGGCCATTCGGCGCTGGGGGCCGTCGGAGGTCTTCACCAGGGTCAACTCGCCGTCACGGTTGGCGATCGTTCCGGCCACATCGGAGACCAGCCATGCCACGCGCGCTCCCCCCTCGGAGTTGATGAGATCAGCGTCGTCGGACGGCTTGTGGTACTCGGCGTGCGTTCCCGTGAAGAAATGCAGGACGGGAATGTCAGCGGCGAAGAACGCCGCCTGGTCCGAAGAGCCAAAGCCGTCGCCCCCGATCGAACACTCGAACCCGTAGCGCTCACACAGGGGGGCAACCAGGTCGTCCCACTCTTCGGCCGAATCGCCTCCAAGCACGGACAGTTTGTCGTCGCGCAGGCGTCCCACCATGTCCATGTTCAGCATGGCAATGGCTTCTTCCATCTTCAGGTCCTCCGGCGGCCGTCGCACGATGTTGCTCGCGCCCACCAATCCTCGCTCTTCCGCCGCGAAGGCAAGGAATACGACATCGCGTTTGAGCTGGCCGCGTCGCTCCTGCATCTGGCGGGCCACCTCGAGGAGGGCTGCCGTGCCGGAGGCGTTATCGTCGGCGCCATTGTGAATGGCCCGTGAATCCGGCTCGAGCGACCCCTCTCCCCCGTATCCGAGATGGTCGAAATGAGCGCCAATCAACACCACTCCGTCCAGCTCACCGTTTCCCGATATTCGTCCCATCACGTTGAAGGCGTAGACGAAACCCTTCTGGGCGTGCGGGTTCTCCGGGTCCGCGATAGGCACCCCGAACACGTGGCGATAGCCGCCGTCGTCGCCGGCCGGCTCGAGTCCGATGCTCTCGAACTGCTCCTCCATCCACAGTCCGGCCTTGGCGAGGCCCTGGGAGCCGAGTCCGCGGCCCTGGCGGGCGTCATCCGCGAGCCAGTGTACGTCCGCCGAGTACCGCTCGGCCGCCGCGTCGATTCCGCTTGAGATGCGCTCCGAACCGTCCGTCTGGGCACGCGCTGCCGAGGCCGTTGCCAGGACCAGGACAGCAAGGATCGCCGTTCGAATCGATGTTCTATTGCCCATCGTGAATGACATCACATTCCTCCATATGATATGCTCGCAACATGAAATTGCGTCGAGACGGCGCCGCGCAACCACGGCCGCCGCGGCCAAAGTACACGCCGCGGCGCTCGCGCGCTGTAGCCGTGGGCTCGGTCAGAACGCGCCACCTCCACCGCCCCCGAAGCCGCCCCCGGAGAAGCCGCCTCCACCCCCGCCCGAAAAGCCCGATCCACCGGAACTCCTGGGCGCCGAGGTCATGGCCGTGGCCGCATGCTGCGTCATGCCGGAAAGATCGCCTACGAAGATCGTCGGGTGGAAGCCGCGATGCCCGGCCCCCCGGTACCAGTCGGGTGGCTCCCGGTAGATGTCCGCGAAAGCGGCCGCCCATTTCTTCTCCACGGCAAGGGCCATGGCGTAGGGCAAGTAGCGCTCGAACATCTCGGGACCCGTAATCATCTTCTTGAATCGGTCCGAATCGACCCGCTGCAGAAATTCCTCGAATCCGAGGCTGGCCTCCAGGGCCCGCGTACCCGCGACGGTACGCGCCGGCATGAATATGCCGAAACCCATTACGCTCGCCGCAGTGAGGATGCCGGCCAGGATGGTGGTCGCCGGAGCCATCCCGAATCGCGCGGCGAGAACCAGGCCTCCACCTGCCACCAGGAGACCTGCCGCGATCGCGATGCCTATCCAGGAGGCCAGGACTCGATCGGGGCGGCTTCGGTAGTACTTGAGCTTCATCAACTCGGCGAAGATCCGGTCCTTGATGCCCGGCAGGTCCTTGTAGAATTCGTTCTCGAGATCGGACATATGGACCCGGTCACCAACCGCTGGTCTGCCGAACACCGCCTTGAGGAGCTTGGTCTCGTGGCTCTTCAGTCCCGAGAGATCCGCGGCGCCCTGTTGCAATTCGAGGACATAGTCCGTTTCCTTGATGAGGCCCAGGAACTTGTCCACCTCCGTCTCCTCGATGACCAGGTAGCCACGGACGGCCAGATCGACCAGCATCGCCGTCACGTCCCTCAGGTCGGCTCGATTGTCCACCAGCGTCCCGACCTCGGACGGCGTAAGGCCCTCTGGCGGCTTGTACATCGGCGCGATGGGCCTGCGCTTCGGATCCCTGCCGTGAAGCCTCCACAGTCGCCACATCGTGAAGAACGCCAGAATCGGGATCAGCAGTGGCCAGTTGCTTCGGAAGAAAGCTCGAATCGAGTCCCAGACCGTGGGCCGGCGTATCAGGTGATCACCCGTCCCCGCGATGAACGAGTCCCAGGCGATGTCAACGGTGAGTCCCTCGTGGATCCCCAGTCCGCGGGTCGACACGACGTCCACGAGGAAATTCGAGATGTCCACCTCCACCGACTCCTCGGTGGAGCCGTATCCGCCAGTGAATCCTCGCGCCCGAACCCCGGTCGCCTGCGCGGGCAGACGTACGGTTACGCTGGCCCGCCCGATCGGGACGGGCCACTCGTCTCCCGTGACGTTCCAGTACAACTCGTCCCACGCCTGGTCGTCTTCCTCGAAGAAGCGAAGAGCGTTGTCGACCCGGTACCGGATGACTACCGTGCGAACCGCGTCCGATGCCCCGGGCACCCACACCTTGATCTTTCGATAGTGGCGCTCCCGGCTCGTTTCGTACCGGAGTTTCTGGCCCGCCTCATCCTCCACGCCCGACACGTCCAGGCCCAGTTTGTAGTTGAGGTTGGCGCGTGTCCGGTACTGGATCGGGATCGTGCGAAAGATTCCGTTGTACGACCCTTCGAAGCGCACCTTCAGGGTCTCGACGACCTCGACATCGCCATTGCGATGGACACGGACATCGGCGTGGAAGTCCTCCACGTGCCAGGAGCGGAGGGTCGGCGCGGCCGCAGCCACCGGAGCACGGTCCGGCCCGACAGCCGGCAGCCCGGACGGCGAAGACGGTATAGCCAGACACGTCGCAACGAGTGCCAGGCGGCGCGCCCGGATCGGCAGGGAGTGTCTCACGTGCGTATCTCCCGGATCAGGTTCCGCCGTCGCCGAAACTGACCTCAGGAGCGTCGCGCTGTGCCTCATCGTCCAACTCGAAGAACTCTTCCTTCTGGAACCGAAAGGCGTTGGCCACCAGCACGGACGGAAACTGCTCGACCTTGATGTTGTAGTCTCGCACGACCGCGTTGTAGTACCGCCGCGAACTCTGTACTGCGCCCTCGATCTCACTGAGCGTGTCCTGCAGGCTCGTGAAGCTCTCGACGGCGCGGAGCTGAGGATAGGCCTCGGACAGCGCAAACAGCGACTTCAGCGCCCCGGTGAGCATATTCTCGGCCTGGGCCTTGTCCGTCGGCCCGGAGGCTGACATGGCCCGGTTGCGCGCGTTGATTACGGCTTCGAGCGTGTCCTTCTCGTGGCTGGCGTAGCCCTTTACGGTCTCCACCAGGTTCGGAATCAAGTCCCACCGCCGCTTGAGCTGAACGTCGATGTCCGCCCACGCGCCCTGCGCCTGCGTACGCATCTTCACGAGTGAGTTGTACATCGTGACGCCGACGATGGCGACGATCGCCAGGAGAATCAGAAACCAGGTCAAGGCACCCTCCGGGTCCGGGGGTCAGGGAGACGAGTATCCACAAGGCCAGAATACTCGCCTTCGTCCCTTCATGACAAGCGGACGACGATCAGGCCATCCCGTTCATCCGGCGTCGAGCATTTCGTCGAGGGCGCTTCGCGGCACCGCGCCCGTCTGCCTGGCTGCCTCGACTCCGCCACGATAAAGAATCAGTGTGGGTATGCCGCGGATTCCGAGAGCGGCCGAGACCTGTGGACTGGCGTCCGTGTCGAGCTTGGCGACCAGGAGCTTGCCCACATGGTCAGCGGCCAGCTCGTCGAGCACGGGCGCCATGATCTTACAGGGGCCGCACCAGTCGGCGTAGAAATCAACGAGTACCGGTACGCCCGCCCCCTGGACCACGCGCTCCAGGTCATCCCCGACGACCTTCACTGGACGGTCGAGAAGGAACGGGCGGCCGCAGTCGCCGCACACGGGCCGATCGGCGGCCCGATCCATGTCCACCCGGTTCAGCTTCAGGCAGAAGGCGCAGCGCAGGGTCGCCATCCGCCTTCCAGTCTCTGCTTCGTCCGTCATGGGTCGCTTCCTTGTCGGGTCACGTTCGGAGGCACGAGGCGCCACCAGTCGCGGTGGCCGCGTCAACTACTCGTATTGTGCGTCGCAACTTCGGATGTCAACGTTCCCTGTCCCGTTCTCGATTGGATCGCACGTGCGCATCGTACATACCGAGTCGTCGGTGGTGATGGGAGGGCAGGAGCGTCGCGTACTGGCGGAGAGCCTCGGGATGCGCGACCGGGGGCATGATGTATGGATCGCCACGCCTCCCGGCGGTGCCCTCGCCGAGCGTGCGGCTGCCGTGGGGCTCGACGTAATCCCCCTGTCGTTCCGTCGCTCCCTGCTGCCGATCAGCGCCCGCTCCCTCGCCTCGGTGGTCCGCCGCGTGAAGCCGGACGTGTTGAACTCGCACAGCTCGGCAGACAGCTGGTCGGCGGCCCTCGCTCGCTGGCTGGGTCCGCTCCCGGGAGCTCTGGTGCGAAGTCGGCACATCTCAGCGAGGGTCGCGCCGGGCACCCTTCACCGGTTCCTCTACGGCCAGGCCGACCACGTGATCACTACCGGGGAATCAGTGCGCGCGGATCTGGCAGCATCGGGGCTCGTCCCGCCGGATCGCTCCACTTCGATTCCGACGGGCGTGAACCTGGAGCGTTTCCAACCGCTTCCGGGACGGAGGGCTGACGCGCGTCAGTTCCTCGGCGTCGAGGCCGAGGGGCCGGTCATCGGTGTCGTCGCGTACCTGAGGCGGGACAAGGGTCACGCCGTCCTGCTCAGGGCGATCCCGCGAATCCTCACGTCCCAGCCCGCGTGCTCGCTGGTCATCGTCGGAGATGGTCCGGAGCGAATCAACCTCGAGGCACTGGCGAGGGAACTGGGGATCGAAACCTCGGTTCGGTTCGCGGGCCTCCGGGAGGACATACCGATCGTTCTCTCGGCGTTCGACATCTTCTGCCAGCCGTCCGTGAGAAACGAGGGAGTACCCCAGTCGGTCCTGCAGGCTGGCGCCGCCGAACTGCCGGTCGTCAGCACGACGGTGGGCGGGATTCCCGAGGCCGTCGTGCACGGGGAAACCGGGTTTGTGGTTCCGCCCGATGATCCCGGCGAGCTGGCAGGGGCCATATCGACGCTTCTTGCGGATGCGCGCCTGCGAAGTCGAATGGGACAAGCGGGTCGCCGTCATGTATCGCAGCGGTTTTCCGTGCAGCGGATGTTGGATCTTACCGAGGAGGCCTACTCGGCCGCTCGGCGGTCTGCCCGGTCGCGGGGGGAGTCGGCGAGCCCGGGCTCGCCTGTACCGTGAAGGGGCACCTGCCTGAGAGTCGGTCCACGGGCGCGCGGCCGGCCATTCTCGCACACCGCCGCATTCACGCTCCCGGGACGCTCCCGGATCGCTGGGTTCTGTTCCTGCACGGTTTCCTGGGAGCTGGTCGGAACTGGGCATCCATCGGCCGCGGCCTGGTGAGAGAGCGACCGGATTGGGGCGTTGTCCTGGCGGATCTCAGACTGCATGGAGACAGCCAGGGACTTGCCCCGCCTCACACCGTCGCAGCATGCGCGAGCGACGTGAATTCGCTGATCCTGCACCTGCAGGGCAGGGAGACGGTGATTGTCGGTCACTCCTTCGGAGGGAAGGTCGCCCTGGCGGCAGCGCGGGCGAGCGGCGCGAGTCTGAAGCAGGTGTGGGTGATGGACAGCACTCCTTCTGCGGGGCGGACGGAAGCCGGTGCGGATCGCCTCCTCGCTCTCATGGCCAGACTGCCCCGGCGCTTCGAGAAGCGGAGTGAAGTCGTAGCTGCGGTGCAGGCGGAGGGTTTCGACGTCCACATCGCGGAATGGGTGGCCACCAACCTGGTCCGGCGCTCGGACGGGTATCATTGGAAGTTCGACCTGGCCGCCCTCGACCTTCTCCTCGAGGACTTCTACCGGGAAGACCTCTGGTCGGTCGTGGATCCGTCGGTTCCCGGTCGCGAGGTGTTCTTCGTCCGGGCGGCCCGTGGCTCGATTCTCGACGCCGCTTCCGCGGCCCGCATCGGTCGCCTGGAAGCCAACGGAGAGTGCGTTCGACTGATCGATCTGGAGGGCGGGCATTGGCTCAACATGGAGAATCCCGACGGTGTGATTGAGCTGCTCGTACGATTCCTGCCGCGCTGAGAAGAGCACTCCGCTAGTAGACTTCGCTCCACGTGCGGCCGATCGCGACGACCGGGTCGGATCGTATCCGCGCGCCAAGTAGACTGACCTCGCGGCTCGCGAGGCCGGCGCCCACGATCGCCCGCGAGGAGATCCGGTACAGGACGGTCACCGAGTCCACCCGGATGAGCACGTTTGCGCGCACGGAGACGGTTTCTCCTTTCACCACGTACGCGGCCACCGAGGGTTGCAGAGAGGAAGCCATCCAGGTGGCGAGGCCCGACTCAGCCAGGTAGAACGCCTGGTTCGACGCCGCGTGGCCGGTACCGATTCGCAGTTCGGCTCGGGCAGCCAGGAAGATCCCGGTCGCGCCAAGGTATAGCGCCGCGAGAAGGACGAGCACTGCCACCAGCGCGAAGCCTCTGCGGCCCCACGGCGAGACCTCTTCCGCGCTATTCCTCCGGTTCTCGAGATGCCACCACATGGTCACGTAACGCATTACCTCACACCGGCCCGAGCACTCGTGTACGCTGGACTCCAGGGGTCAACGTCGTATCAACCTCCACCGGACGCACCTTTTGCGCACCGTCTTTGCTTTTTGCCAGCTCAATTCGCCGTCCATTTCCCGCGTCCGAAGGCATGGGCGCTTTCGTGCGCACACCTAAAGTGTTGTCTCAATGCAGCATACGGCGTCGCTAATCCCTCCCTCCCACGACTGGCAACCGCCTTGCCCTGAATAGTCCGCAAGAACTCATGGA
>CAYWLF010000002.1:0-32887 GCA_964458875.1 uncultured Gemmatimonadota bacterium | reverse complement strand
TCGATCCCCGACCCGTCCACCATGTCGATCAGACGCCGAATCCAGTCGAGGTCGATCATCGGGTCACCCGCTCGAGGTATTTGTCAGTGGTTCGGTCCACCTTGATTACGTCGCCTTCGTTGACGAACAGTGGGACCTGTACGACGGCACCGGGACCGAGCCGCGCCGGCTTGGTCGCCCCCTGCGCCGTATCACCCTTCAGGCCGGGCTCCGTCTCGACGACCGCCAACTGGACGAACTGCGGAAGCTCCACGGCCAGCACGGAACCGTCCCGCGTCAGCCCTTCGCACTCCATGTTCTCCTCGAGATACGGCAGCTGGTCCTCTCCGACGATGTCCGCCGATAGCGGAGTCATCTCGTACGTCTCCATGTCCATGAAGTAGTACAGGCTGCCATCCGTATACGAGTACTGAATCGGCCGCCTCACGAGGCGAACCTCCGTCACCTTCTCCCCGGCCCTGAACGTCTTGTCCACCACTCCGCCCGTAAGCACGGATTTGATCTTCGTGCGTACGAATGCACCGCCCTTCCCAGGCTTCACGTGCTGAAAGTAGGTGATCTGGTAGAGTGTTCCATCCAACTCGATCACCATACCGTTCCTGAAACTCGATGTATCCGCCATGCCCTGTCCAATTGACTGTTCTTGTTGTCGGCGCCGGCTATTCGCAGAGCCTCGCCGCTGCAGCGCACTCTCAGAGTTCCCTCAAAGCAAGTGGAAACCGGGTAAGCACACTGCGACCGCCCTCTCTTGCCACTACGACCTCCTCCAGCCGCACACCGCCTCGGCCCGGAAGATACACCGCGGGCTCGATCGTGACCACGTTGCCGGACTCCAGTGTGTCGCGAGAACGCTCATTGACGCTCGGCCGCTCGTGAACCTCCAGCCCGACGCCGTGGCCCGTTCCGTGACCGAAACGGTCTCCGAAGCCGGCCTCGACGATCACGTCCCGCGCAGCCCGGTCCGCATCTTTCGCCAAGACTCCCGCCTCGGTGGTCGCGATCGCGTTCTCTACCGCTCGGGTGACGATCCCGTGGATCTCCACCTGCCAGGCGGCCGCCGAACCGAGCACGAACGTGCGAGTCATGTCCGAGCAATAGCCTTCGATCCGGGCCCCGAAGTCGACGAGCAGCAGGTCGCCTTCGCGCAGGGTCCTCTCGCCGGGCTGGGCATGTGGCAGGGCACTGCGCGGTCCAGACGCAACGATAGGCTCGAACGGCATGGACTCCGAACCGGCCAAACGGAGTCGGTACACCAGCTCCGCGGCCAGGTCTCTCTCCGAGACACCCTCGCGAACCGTACCCAGTAGATCCTCCAGCGCTGACTCGGCGACTCGCACGGCCCTGGAGATCGCGTCGATTTCCACGGAGTCCTTGGTCGAGCGCATCTCTCCCACCATGGGTCCGGCGGGTTCCCAGATCACGGCGCCGGAGGATTCGCCGAGCGCTCGGCGATCCCGGACGGTGAGGCTGTGCTCCTCGAAGCCGACCCTCGGACCAGAGGCCCCTTCCTCCAGGCAGCGCGCCACCTCGGCGAACAGGTCCGAATCCGTGATACGGACCGATACGCCATCGCCTACCTCTTCGAAGGCCTGCGCCTTATACCGAAAATCCGTCATCAGCGTGGCCGAGCCAGGCTCGACCAGGAGGAAGGCCGATGAGCCGGTAAAGCCCGTGAGCCAGCGGATGTTGGGGAGATGGCTGACGAGGAGCGCCTCGAGTCGCGATTCCTGCAGGCGATCCCGGACCTGGCGCAGCCTCAGCCCACGGGCATCGCAGGCTTCGGCAGGCTTCACGCGCCCGGACGGAGGTGTGCGGCGAGGGCCCTCATTCCCAGCAAGTAACTGTCCAGGCCGAAACCGCTGACCACGCCTAGAGCGATGTCCGAGAGAAGCGAGTGATGCCGGAAACTCTCGCGCGCCCAGACGTTCGTCAGGTGGACCTCCACGAACGGCACGCCCGCGGCCAGGAGGGCATCGCGAACCGCTACACTCGTGTGCGTGTAGGCGGCCGCGTTGACCAGAATTCCGTCCTGTTGCGAGCCGATGTCACGGATCCAGTCGGCCAGCACGCCCTCGTGGTTGGATTGAACGGATGTGACCCGGGCGCCAAGCTCCTGCCCCAGTGACTCAAGCGCGGCCAGGATTCCATCGAGCCCCTCGTCCCCGTAGAGCTGCGGCTCCCGTGTACCGAGGAGATCCAGGTTGGGGCCGTTCAGGACCCCTACCGAAAGGTCCGGGCCCGTCATCCGTCCGTCTCCAACCCTTGAATCCAATCACGAGCCAGGCGGCTCGGCCGGTCGTGTTCCGGGGACGCCCCCGGCGCGCTTTCTTCTTGATCCGCCGCCTCCCCGGTTCCGGCGTCACCGGTAACCGGGGAGTGTCCGACGCCAGCGAGCGAATCCTCCGCGGACGCCGCCGGCTCTGACCGATCGAGCGACTCAGGGTCGGGTAACGCTCCCGCTCGTTCTTCGCCCATGCGAAGCAATCGGTGAATTTCATCGGTCCAGGGCGTCCCCACCGGTCGCCCGAGGGGCACAGGATCCTCGACCGCATCAGACAGATCGGACGCACCCGGGAACTCAATTTCCTCCGGAGCCCCGACCGCCTCCTCATGTTGCATCCCGCTGTCGATGACGGGGGCCACCGGCACTTCCTTCCCCTTCTCCCGCACAGACTCGAGTCGGGCCAGGAGGTCCGGGTCACCCGGTGAGTCCTTCAGCAACTCCTCGTAGATCTCGGCAGCCTCGCGGTGGAGTCCCTGCTCTGCGTACAGGTCGGCCATCGTGCGCGTCAGAAGATCAGCGTCCTTTGACGGCTCGGGCTCTGCCCCGTCCGGCTCCTCTTCATACCACCAGGTGTCCTCTGCCCGTGCCGTCTGGGGTACGGCACCGTTCAGTATGGCCTCGACCACGCCGTCCTCCGGTCGCTCCTGGTCTTTCGGAGTAACGAGGTCACCTGTCTCCGATGCGGCTTCCCACTCCGGGTCCACGACCAGCCCGTCAACCGGGAGGCTCACCGCTGAATCGTCCCACCAGGTCTCCGGGCCCTCTGCCTCAACGTCGCTGTCGACAGGTGCGGCCCCGTTCGACTCGGCGGACCCTGTCTCCAGTTCCCTCAGCCGCTGGCGCACCTCGATGTTCGTGGGATCCACCTGGCTCAAACGCTCATACCAGTGGCGCGCTTCGCCGACATCCCCACGCTCGTCAGCCATGCCGGCCAACTCTCGGATCGCGACGAGATTCGCTCCGTCCAGCTCAAGCACCCGTCCAAAGGCCTCGAGAGTCTCGTCCACTCTCCCCATGTCCCGCAGCGCCCGAGCCCTGACGATGTGCCCGCTCGGGTAGTTGGGGTGGCGGTACAGGCCGTCTTCGAGCACGGCGAGCGCTCTCTCGGGTTGTCCCGCCTTACGGTAGGCATCGGCAAGGCGAGCGAAGACGAGACTCTCTGGCTGATCTCGAACCTGCTCTTCGAAGCGCCGGATTTCGTCGCTGGTCGGAGAATCGGGGCCCATTGTGCCTTCTGCGTGCGTCGCGCGAAAATTGGGATCGGTCGTCTGGCCCGGGAACGCGAAGAAGTTACCGGCTGGCGTTCACCAGTGTCAACGAGCACGGAGGCCGTTCGTGTTGCCTGCCCCCGCAAGTCGGAATAGGTTTTGCTGCTTCCATTTGTGACGGAAAGGCAGATGATCGGGGCCCTCGTGGCCCGTACCGGATAATGTCGGATCGCGTTCCTGGGTTCAGGACACAGAAGGAGTCGGTAGTCGTATGATGATGCGCTCGATTCGGGCGAACACGAAGTGGATCATGGTCTTTCTGGCCGTCGCGTTCGCGGCCTGGCTCGTACTCGACTGGGTCAACAGCCGGGACACGCAGGCGGCTTCCGGGGCCAACCCGGTGATCGCCGTCGTAAACGGGCAGGAGATCAGATACGTGCAGTGGAGCAACACGCTCGAACTGGCCCTGAACAACGCGCGGGCTGCGAGCGGTGGCGCCGTGATGACCGACGAGGAGACCCGGCAGGTCGAACTCGTGGCGTGGGACCAGCTGATCCAGGACGTGCTGATCCAGCAAGAGATCGACAGGCTCGGGATCAAGGTGACGAATGCGGAGGTGCAGCAGGCATTTCGGCTCTCACCGCCGCCGGACCTGATGCGCTATCCGGCGTTCATGACGGACGGCGTGTTCGACTACGCCAAGTACCAGCAGTTCTTCTCGGATCCGACGGTCGACGAGCAGGTCCTGCTGCAGATCGAGTCCTACTACCGACAGACGCTGCCGCGGGCGCGACTGAGCCAGATGCTGCAGCAGGGCGGAGCGGTCAGCGACGCCGAACTCTGGCAGGAATTCAGGGATCGAAACGAGGCGGCCACAGTCACGTTCGCGACGGTTCCCCCGAGCTCGAACCTCGAGGTCGATATCCCGGAATCTGAGCTGCGTGCGTATTACGGGGATCATACCGAAGACTTCGAAAGACCGGCCACAGCGACGATCAGCATCGTGAGTTTCGCGACGACGCCGGGGGCGCGGGATACGCTGTACGTGCAGGCCTTCGCCGACACACTGCGCGCTTCGATACTGGATGGCTCGATGACGTTCGAAGAGGCCGCGGCCCAGTCCTCGGCTGACGCCAGTACGAGCGCATCGGGCGGACAGCTTGGCAGATTCACTCCGGGGCAGCTTCTGCCGGCCTTCGAGGAAGCCACGACCGGCCTGGCCGTCGGCGACGTCGCGGAAGCGGTGTCATCTCCGCAGGGACTGCACATCCTGCAGGTCACGGATCGCTCTGGAGACACGGTGGCCGTCTCGCACATCCTCCTCCCGATCGAGCTGTCACCCGACGGGGAGGACGAGATGTTCGACCTCATGGACGAGTTCGAGGGTGTGGCACTGATCGACGGGATTGCCGCGGCCGCCGACTCGGTTGGCGTACCGATCGCTGCCAACGTCACGGTCACTGAGGGCTTCGACTTCGTCCCGGGCGCCGGTGCGCTGGGGGTCGCGGTGGACTGGGCCCTGGACCCGCTTACACCGTTCGAAGAAGTGAGCGAGTTCTTCCAGAACGCCGCGGGCTATCACATGGTGGAAGTCTTCGGACGCGTTCCGGGAGGCACTTTCGGCTTCGATGAGGTCCGCGACCAGATTCGGGAGACTCTGGCACGAGAGAGACGCCACGAGGCCGCGCTCGAGGCAGCGCGGAGCCAGTGGTCCACCGTTGAGGCGGGAGCGTCACTCGAGGACGCGGCAGCCGGACTGGGTTGGACCATCGGCGCCGCGGGACCCTTCACCCGACGGCAGTTCGCGGCCGGACTCGGGCGAAATACCGAAGCCGTCGGAGCCGCGTTCGCAGCTCCCCCGGGCGAGACCGCCGGCCCCCTCGACGCCGGGGGCGCTGTCGTTTTCCTGCGAGTGGACGACCGCACCGAGGCGAACCCCGAGTTGTTCGTCGCGGTGCGCGAGCAGCTCAGGTCGCAGATGCAGATGCAGGCGGCTCAGACGAACGTGACTCGGTGGATCACGGGTCTCCGCGAAACAGCGACCATCGTGGATCGTCGGGACAGGCTGAATCAGCGGGCTGCAGCAGCGGGTCTGTAGGCGAGGCCAATGAAGGCGGGCCGACTGGCCCGCTGCGGTGGCAAGTTCAGAGAGGCGGGGTGGGGCTATCCCGCCTCTCTCACATCGGGGAGTCTCAGACGCGTGGCTGAGCTTCCTCCTGCTCCTCTCCCTGCTGCACCGTGTCGTTCGGGGAGTCAGAGCCTCCGATCTCCTTCAGCTCGTTCTCGACCTCCTTCAGCGACCCTTTGAACTCGCGAATCCCCTTACCCAGCGACCCACCGATCTCGGGAAGCCGGCGAGCGCCGAACAACAGCATCACTATAAAGAGAATGATGAGCATTTCCCACATGCCGAAATTGCCAAACATGGCTCCTCCTTCCGATGTCAGTGGCCTACAGCAGTGATTTCGCGAACCACGCAAGTAGTAGTATGCTGACGACGCTGAGAATGTTCAGGCGGATTACCAGCGGTCCCACCGTCATAGCCAGCACGAGCAAGTCAATGGTCAGGGGGCCGAGGGACGCAGCGACCGTCGTCACGAAGAACTCACGCGCGGCGCTGGCCGGGAGGGCCAGAGCCATGAGTTCCGTGAGCAGTGCGCCCAACATCATGCCTCCGGCCACGATCAGCGTAACCCTCTTCGCCGACGGCCTGCGTCTTCCACCGAAATCCACGGTCATTTGCTGCGCCCCACGACGAAGTCCACGGCGTGATCCAGAATTCGAACGGATGGCTCATCGGGCAATGCGGATAACCGATTCTTGGCCGCGTTCGCGTAGTCACGGGCCCTTTGCCGTGCATACTCCAGGCCCCCGGCATCCCGAACGAGCTCGACCACCCGATCGATCTTGTCCTTCGAAGGGAGCGGATCGGCGAACACGTCGTCTACGGCTGCCCGGCCCGCCGAATCGAGTCTCGGCAGCGCCGAGATGAGCGGGAGGGTGACCTTGTGCTCTCTCAGGTCCAGGCCGCTCGGCTTGCCCGTGATGTCCGCCGTCTGATTGTAATCGAGCAGGTCGTCAGTGATCTGGAACGTCATACCGAGATCGCGTCCGTACTCCGCCAGGCTGTCGCGATACACCGGTTCTCCGAACATCGCCCCCAACTCACAGGCCGCACTGATTAACGAAGCGGTCTTCCGGTCGCACAGCAGGTAGTAGTCTTCCTCGCTGACGCCCAGCGCATCGTGTGCCGCAAGCTGACGCATCTCCCCGATCGACATTCGATTGGAGGCATCAGCCAGCAGATGAACCGCATCTATCCGACCCATCTCGGTAATCTCGACGAGAGCACGCGAATAGAGGTAGTCGCCCATGATCACCGCGACCTGGTGGCTCCAGCGGGAATTCACTGTAGGCATTCCCCGGCGCTCGGGCGAATGATCCACCGCGTCATCGTGCACCAGGGTCGCGACATGCATCAACTCCACGACCGCGGCAAGTCGGACTGCCTCCGGCACCGACCGTCCACCCACGGCGTTGCAGAGCAGGACGAGGGTCGGACGCAACATCTTGCCGCGCGCGGAAAGCAGGTAGTCGCTGACCTCGTTCACGGCTCCGAAGTCTGCCTCGACCATGGCCTTGAGATCACCCTGCACTTCCGCGAGCCTGGCTGCGATCGGCTCCTGCAGGCCCTCGAGAGTCGGTATGGTGGCGTCCAGCATCAGCCTCCCCGGTCATCCAATGCCGCGTCCGTCCTCCGGACGCAGGATCGACCGGATTATACCGTCACGCGGGAAGTGTGGACAACAGGTGAGTGGCATCCGCGCGCGACGGGGCGATCTCCAGGACGCGCTCGAGACAGTCTCGAGCCGAGGCGCTGTCTCCTGACCTGAGGTGCGCGAGCCCGAGCTGAAACAGCACTGCCGCACGATCTTCGTCCGCTCCGGGATGTGTCACGGCGACACCCAGGGTGCGCCTGGCCTCGTCATAGCGTCGAAGAGCCAACAGGCATACTCCCAGGTACTCATAGGCTTGGAGCGGGTCCTTCATTCCTTGAACGGCCTGCTTGAACTCGCGCGCGGCCTCGTCCCACATTTCCATCTGCTGGAATGCGATCCCTAGCTCGAAATGCGACTCGTAGTCGGGCGGCGTTGGCTCCGCCTCTTCATCTCCGGCGTTCAAGTCCTGAAACATGGCGTCGATCTCGCCGGACGGCTGCAGAACTTCGACACCCGTCGATTCGATCTCCGTGGAGACCACGTCCTCGGAAGATCGCCGTTCAGGCTGCTGTTGCCGATGTCGCTCGCGGGCAAGCTCGTCTGCGTCGACCGCTGCGATTCCGGCCCGAGCTTCGGCGTTCCCCGGGTCAAGGTCCAGGATGCGCCCGTATACCGTCCTCGCGCTCCGAAAGCCGTTCTGCCTGCGTAGGCAGGCCGCCAGGTCAAGGTACGACGAGACGAGGAGCTCACGATCGTTCGTCATGATCGCAAACTCGTTCTTCTGGTGATGCAGGACCACGTCGTCGGGATGCAGGCCGAGTAGTCGGTCAACCGCCCGGATGGCGTTGATCGCGTCACGCTTCTTCTCGAACAGTTCGAGCGCTCGATAGTAGTGTGACTCGGCTTCATCCATGCGGCCTGCCGCCCGGAGACCTTCGGCTTCGCCGAAGAGGGCCACCGGATCATCGCCCGGGGGCGTGGCAGCCCCGGAGACCGCTGGTGTTCGCGATACCCCCGCGAGTGAGTTCGTCGACGATTCCGAATCCAGAGGGTCTTCCAATGCGTCCAGGTCCAGTTCGTCAGCCGATATGTCATCCAGCTCGGAGAGAATGTCGCCGAGTTCAGCGAGCGCCTCTCCAGCCGGGTTGGAGGGATCCGCCACGACCCTCTCACTGACCGTGACCCGCTCCTCCTCAGGTAGCGCCGCGAGAACGATCTGGCGATCTACCTCGCGAATTCCCGTCCGCTGAACGAACTCCCGGCCAGCGGCGACAGCCGCGACCGCGCGACCGTGCTCCGTGAGCCTCGTGAGAGCTTCCGCCAGAGCCGACGCCTCGATCGACCCGGAGGAAACGATTCGCTCCAGCGAGTCCAGCGCCTCCGCCTTCACGGCCGGTGGGCCGTCGATCGCCTTCGCGAGATCCCGTACGGCCTCCGTGATCAGCCCCATCCGCTCATAGGTCCGTCCGAGATCCAGGTGAGCCTCATGGTCTGCCCCGCCGTCTTCCTGGGCAGCACGAGCCCGGTGCTGGGCCAGGCGGGCCTGGAAAAGCATTTCGGCCAGCTCCTCTTCGTCGGCAGACGCTGGCGCCGTGGACTCATCCTCGGCGACCGGGTCTTCGGTGCCGTCGATCGCCGGCTCCAGCGTTTCCGGTTCCTCGGGGACCCCCAGGTCAAGCGATTGGCCCAACATGAAGTCATCCGGGGCGGCCAGCGGCAGTACGGGCTCGTCGTTGTCTCCGAGATCTAGTTCCACGACCTCCGAGTCCTCGAGCTCACCACGAGCGCTCAGGCACTCACCGAGCAGGGCGTGCGCCGATTCCATCAAAGCGGGGCTCTGCATGGCCAGTCGGAATTCTCCGATGGCGTCCTTGTACAGTTCCATGCCCATGTAGGCGACCCCGAGGTCGTAGTGCACCGCGTGATCCGTTTCTTCGACGATACCCCTCACCTGCGAACGAAACCTGGTGAGTACCGACTCGACGGCCGGGTCGCCCTCGGGCGGAGAATCCGGTACGTCGAATGACGATCCGTCAGGTACTGGCCCTCGTTCCGGCTCATCCGATATCCCGTCGGTCGGTCGGACATCGATGACCACCGCTTCGGGTGTGCCCGGAGGCGCCTGGGCCGCCACGGACGGCGCAGACGGCCCAGCGGCCCCCGTACCCTGGGGTGCAAAGTCCGCCACCAGCGGATCTGGCGTCGGCGTAGCACGGGGAGGCGGAGCTGAGGTACCGCCTGCTGGATCGGCATCGGGATCGAGGGCGAGGATCTTCTCGCGGATGTCCTGGGCATTGCGCCCCCCAGCCACCCGGGCCTGATACACGAGCCGCAGTTGGGCCACGGCCTGCGCGCCGAGGCCCGCGTCGACGAGTTGTTCGGCGAAGGCAGCTCGAAGTTCTTCGTCGCCCGTCAGGCTCACCAGATCCTGCACGGCCTCCAGGGCCTCACTCAGTCGGTCGGTTTCCCTCATCCGTTCGGCGAACCTGAGGAATGCGCTCCGGGCCTCAGCGAGCAGGCCGGTGGATGCGTGCAAGCGTGCGAGCCTGCCGTACACTTCGTCACGGTCTGGAGCGATTCGCAAAATCTTGTTGCAGAGCGCGATAGCGGAGGTGTGAAGCCCGGCGGCCGCATAGCGGTCCGATGCCTGCTCATAGTACTCGACTGCGGCCGCCGTATCGCCCTGCCTGAGGTAAAGATCGCCGACCCGGTTGTAGACACCGACGTCAGACCCCGATTCGTGCTCATCTTCGAGACGAATCGCGGCCTTGTACAGCTCGATGGCTCGACCCCAATCAGACCGCTGTTCGGCCCTGCGCGCCTCGTTCTTGAGCTGGTGGTGCCTGGTCATCCGTGCCTGTTCCTCTCCCCTCACAGTGGCTCTCGCAACGAGCCGGAATCGTCTGCCACCGACGGAACGCACTACAATCTCACGGGATTCGCAAGGTCCATCCAGCCGGCTCCGGCAAGGCCACCGTCTGGACGTCGATCGCGGAACCCCGACCATTCTAGTTCAAGAAACCGGCCACGCCGTCACGACCTGCCTCAGTTGGTCTGCTGCTTGTAGTCGCCCTTGAGCTCAGGGGCGTCCGTGAGGTGCACGCCAACCGAGAAGATGACGTTCCCGTTCGGGGAGCGCGCGAACTGGAAGGAGGCTCGCCACCGGTGCAGGTCGCGATCCAGTGTGATCAACTGCTGACCGAAGTCGCCCGAAGTGATGTTGTACTGAGTGCTCCAGCGAACGGCCCAACCGGGCGTCGGTTGGAACGAGAGCGTCCCGTCGACCGTCTGGCTCTCGAAACCGCCCTCCGTCTGGGGGCGGACCAGGGAATACCGCAAGCTGAGGTTCCACGGCCCACTCCGGGATCCCTCTGCGAACGGGTCCGTGCGGTCTACGTCGTAGAACCCGCGCAGCCCGTCGCGCGCATCGGTCTCGCGCGTGGCCGCCGATCCGTCCGCCATCCGATCCTGTGGGGAGCTCGACTGCCCCCCTCCCAGGCCCACCAGGTCGCCGAGGCTCGTCCCCGACCGGAGGCTGAAGCTGAGCGCGATTTGCTGTAATGATGGACTGAATCTGCGGTCCACCCCCGTCCCTTCGAACAGGCGATGGGTCATGTTGATGGTGAGACCTCTGAGTAGATCAGAACTGATGTTGTTGGAGATGGTCGGCGAAATCAGGGCGGGCTCCCCCATCTTCGCCCGCTCGAAGTCGAAGACGAAGGCCGACGTATTGAGCGCGAGCAGCGTGACGACTCGATCGCGAGGGGGCATCCGCGGTGGTCCAGTCAGATCGGAGGGTTCGAGCGGATCCGCAGTCACGGTATCGTTGGCCAGCGCTGCCCCTGCACCCCCTGCGGCCATGGAGTCCGCCGATGGCACGGCCATGGAGTCCGCCGGAGCCGCCGCTGCGGGCGGTAGGGACGGATCGGGAAGAGAACGACCTGCCTGGCCCCCGGCCGCTGGAACGGCAGTCGCGGGCTCCGCCCTCCCCTTGACCTTCGCCTCGAAAGTTTGCCTCAGGTTGATCGAAAGCGTGTGGCGCGCTCGGACCGAATCCAGCGGAAAACCAGGGATTGAAGCTCGCGACGAGTCGACGGCCACGGCCGGAGCGTAGGCCCACGAAAACCCGGCGGACAGCTTGTGGCGGACCCGACTGAAGCTGGCGAACCCCGGGTAGAACCCGAAGAAGTCGGTGCTGAGCGTAACCCCGAAACTCATCTGGGTCGGAATCGAAACGAAATCACCACCCGTGTCCGGCGATCGGAAATAGCCGCCGTTCCACCGCACGTTCGGTCGGAGCGTCGTCGATCCGATGAGGTTGACCTGGTAGTCCAGCCCAGCGTTCCAGTCCATCTTCCTCACCGCCACCGACGGGAGCTCGATGCCGGTCGAATCCTCCTCCGTCGTACGCACCTCGTTGTACCGGGCGGCGCCCGAGAGGTTGAGTTGCTTGAGCCGCAGGCCACCGGACAGCGAGCCGTCGGTGGTGGCGCGGTCCGTCGCGAACGGCTGACTGGTGCTCTGGCGGCCGAATCTCCCGGTACCGCTCAGTGTCATGTTGTTGAACAGGCCTTCACTCGATCGGGGGGCCGCGAACAGCGTGATCGGCGAGAAGCTCAAGCTGAGCTGAGGAAGCGTCAGTTCCGTCTTTTCGCTAGTGAGGAACTGCCGGCGCCGAGCCGAGACGGACACGTTTGCGAACGAAAAACGGTGATTCAGGCCGGCATCCGAGTCGATCGACTGGGTCTGCAGCCTTGGATCGTAGGTCTGGTCCTGGAACGTGCGCGTGTCCTGGATGTATCGCCCGGACACCCTGAGGGTGGTCGCCAGCCCCAGTTCCTGGTCATGGTTCCAGCCGAGGGTGAGGTTTCGGCCGGTCTCGCTGAACGTCTCTCCGTATGCAACGCTCCCCCGGATGAACTTCTTCAGCCAGCGATACCTGAACACGCCGTTCAGGCGAGTGAAATTCCCGCTGAACCAGTCGAGCGATCCCTGGATGTCCGTGTAGTCGTTGATCGCCCAGTAGTATCCGAAGTCGGTAACGTTCCGACTGGAACTGCCCGACGTCTGCACGACGTCGTTGAAGCCGAAACGGGGCGGGAGGATTCCGCTGCGCCGATCGGGTCGTATGTCCTGTGCGAAGAACGGAAGCCAGAACACGGGCACGTTGCTGACGTACAGGACGACCGGCCACGCCACGATCACATCCTGGTTCACGAGCTTGATCTCGCCGGCCTGGAACCGGTAGTGGGGCGCCTCCACATCGCACGAAGTGAACGCGCCGTGGGAAGCGAACACCGTGTCCTGCGCCTTGGGAATCACATCGCCCACGATCCGCCACGTCGTGCCGCCCTGCATGAACTGCGTCTCGGCACCGAAGACCGTCCCCTTGAGCTTGGCGAGGTCGTAGTAGAGCACCGAGTCGCTCTTCACGTCCTTCTGGTCCATGCCGACCAGCTGGATATTTCCTATGGCAGACATGAACTTCACGTTGCCGCGATACCGGATCGTGTCCGCCGTCAAAACGTCAGGACCCCGGTTGACCTGGGCGTCGCCGAGCAGCCCGATCCGTTGTTCCTCCACGTCGAGTCGCACTTCCTCTCCCCGGTACTCGAAGACCATGAAACCGGAAAGATCCTTCAACTCGCGGAAGATGTCGTCGCGTTTCGGAAACCCTTCCGTTTCAAGAGCCTGGCGCCTCGCCTCGATGTCTATGCGAGGCGTTGTATCAGCGGGGAGGCCGAGCGTGTCGATTGGAAACCCCAGGCTGTCCACGGGGATCTGCCCTGGCCGCACCTGCTCGAGGTCTTCGCGGCCGCCGAGCCTCCGGGGTGGATCCTGGGCGGCCGCCGACGCGGGAAGACCCAGAAGGACGCTGCCGAGCAGAAGCATGCGCGCGGCTCGCATAGCCGTCAGGACTCCGGGGCCGACTCCTCGGCCCGTGGGCGGGTGCGCCCGCCGCCCACCAGCCGCACCAGCCAGATCGACAGCTCGTACAGGAGGATCATGGGCACAAGAAGCATGAACATGGTGCCCAGATCTGCCGGTGTCAGCATTGCCGAGGTCACGGCCAGGATCACGAGCGCGTGCCGCTGGTACTTCCGGAGCCCGGCCGGCGTCACGATTCCCATGAAGCTCAGGAGGACGAGGATGACCGGCATCTCGAAGATGATCCCGAAAGCCAGGATGAGCCGGGTGGCAAACCGAAGGTACTCGTCCACCGTGATGATCGGCGTAAGCGTCTCCGCCTGGAACCCGATCAGGAAGCGCAGCCCGAGCGGCAGCACCAGGAAGTACGCCATCGCGATTCCGGCGAGGAACAGAACGAAACCCACCGAGATCGCAGGAATGACGTACTTCTTCTCATGCGCGTACAGAGCGGGCGAGAAGAAGGCCCAGGTGTGGTAGGCGATGACCGGGAGCGCCAGGATCCCACCCACGACGAACGCCAGTTTGAACGTGATCACGACAGGTGTGGTGGGACTCGTATAGCGTAGACCCTCGTCCGGCAGGACCTGGTTGAACGGACGCTCGAGGATCTCGAGCACGCCGAACTCTGTGACCAGGAAGAAGCCGACGATCGACAGCACGACCAGGGCGACGAGGCTCCAGATCACGCGCCCACGCAATTCCTCGAGGTGATCCAGGAAGGGCATCTCGCCCAGTTCGCCCACCATTCCGCTACTCGCTCGCCTCGTCCGTAGCTTCAAAGAGCTCCTGCTGTCCGCGGGCCCGGTACCGAGCCCTCATCACCAGCTCGCGCACTTCCTCCATGAACTCCGTCGTATCCTGGAAGTTCCTGTACACCGAGGCGAAACGCACGTACGCCACCTGGTCCGTCCCCTGGAGGTGGCGCATCACCAGCTCCCCGACTGCCTGGCTGCTGATCTCTCGCGCATCGGACGCGTCGAACGTCTCCTCGATGCCGTCGACCATGTCCTCGATCTCGGTGAGGGAAACAGGACGCTTTGCGCAGGCTATCCTTATGCTGCGCAGGAGCTTGTGACGGTCGTACGGCTCGATGGCCCCGGACGACTTGCGGACGGTGAGAGGCTCACGCTCGATGAGTTCGTACGTCGTGAAGCGCTGGCCACACGCGATACACTCCCGACGGCGGCGGATGGCACGACCACCGCGGCTCAGCCGCGAGTCGACGACTCGATCTTCGATATGGTCACAGGTGGGGCAGCGCACGCGTCCTCCTCGTCCGGGCTTGGCTACCCGCGATGGGACGCAAACCCCGGTCCGGCAGGCTCAGTTTTGGAGTCTGGTAAGTTCCCGCTCCGCGAGGTCGATCTCGTCGCTGTCAGGGTAACCCTGGACGACTCGCTGGAAGAACGTGCGAGCATCGTCCACGTTGCCCTGCTGAAGCTCGATGAGTCCGCTCTTGTACAGTGCCGTCGGGGCACGCCGGGAGTTCGGGTATAACTCCAGGACCCGTGCGTACTCCCCGAGCGCTTCTCCGGGCTCGCCGGCCTCCGCGAACGTCTCAGCCCTGAAGTACTGGGCGTCGGGCGCCAGCTCGTGACTCGGGTACTGTTCCAGGAACTGATCGAGGCCGGCGCGCGCCGTCTCATACGAACCGCGCCTGAACTGCCTCAGGGCCGCCTCGTAAAGGGCCTCGGGCTGCCCGGCACCGGCGCCTGCGGGAGTTTCGTCACCGGCTCCGTCGACGAGGGCCGCCCCGGCGGCGCCCGCAACGGCGGCGCCCGCCAGGCCGGTGCCCGAATCCTGCAGCAACGCCAACTGGCGCTGCGTCTCTCCCGTCAGAGCCGTCAGCTGCGTGACTGCGATTCCCAGGTCCTCGATCTGCCGCCCGAGATCCACCATCCCTGAAATGTCACGGCGCTGCTGGACGCTGAGACTGTCCAGCAGCACCGATCGCAGCTGCCTGATCTCCGTCATCAGGCTGTCCCTCTGGGCGCGTTCCGCCTGCATCTGCGCCTGCAACGTGGATTCCAGATCCGCCACGTCGCTTTTCATGGCGCACGCCGCACCCAGTAGGGTGATTGACGCCGTGAGTAGAACCCTACTTCGGATCAAAGAGCGTCCATGTTCTCAATGACGAACTCGGAACGCCGGTTCACCTGCCAGGCGTCCTCGTCGGAACCTTGCGCAACCGGCCGTTCCTTGCCGTAGCTCACGGTGTTGAACATGTCCTCCGACAGGCCGAGGCTGACCAGGTACTTGACCGTGCTGTCCGCACGACGCTGGCCGAGGGCCAGGTTGTACTCGATCGAGCCGCGCTCATCGCAGTGACCTTCGATCGTAAGCCTCACGCCCGGGAACTGCTGCAGGACTTCGGCCTTGGCCGCCAGGACCGCCGCCGCGTCATCCCGAATGTTGTACTTGTCGAAATCGAAGTGGACGCGCTCCCGGATCACCATGATCGCGTCGATCAGCGCGAGCTGGGTGCCCGCCGTGTTCGCGCACTCGGTCCCGGCGTAATCGCGCTTCGCCTGCTCGTACATCATCCGAGCGCGATCGAAGTTGCCGGCCGCCATCGCTGAGGCTGCCTCACGGCACAGGCGTGCGGCCGCTGCTTCGCGCTCCGCTGCGCGCACCGCGGCCAGGCTGTCAGCATCAGGCTCGGGCACGGTCTCGGCCACCACCGGTGGCGGTACGGGTGCCGGATTTCCGGCGCAGGCAGCAACTCCCACAGCGAGGAGAACCAGGAGAGCTGCGATCCAACCATTGAGACGCATCTTTACGCTCCTTTTCAGTGAGTCGCGAACTCCCGGAACGGGATATCGGATCTCGTACGGTCGTGACGGTCGAACTGGTTCCATCGGAACCGCTGTATTGTATACTACCTGCGCGCGCTTGCCAACCCGTCCGCCCGCATGATTTACGGCCTCACGAGCCAGGTGCGACCGGACCCGACCAGTGCGGAAGCTGGTCCACCTGGTTCACGGACACCGAACGGAGCCTTCCGCTCACGGTATCCAGTACCCAAAGCGCATAGTACCCGCGCAGCGTACCGGCGAAAATGAGGTGCCGGCCGTCCGGGGCCCAGCTCGGATCCTCATTGCTTCCGCGCGATGTCATGACCCGGCGATCGGTGCCATCAGGATTGACCGTGACGATCTGAAACCAGCTGTCCACCCACGTGTGGTAGGCGATCCTGTCCCCGCGCGGCGACCAATGCGGCGACGTCGCGTACCCTCGTTCCCCGAACACGTATCGACTCACGATCGACGGATCGCCACCCCGCTGAAGATCCAGCACGTAGATTTGCGGATTCCCGAGCGGCGTGGAGGTGATGGCCAGCGATCGTCCGTCGGGAGAGTAGGCCCCTCCCAGCGTCTCGCCGGACGAGGTGTAGGTGACCCTACGGGTGCAGCACAGAGGCTCACGCTGGATCTCGAACAGCTCCGTGTGATCATCCTCGGTTCGGCCGAACAGGATCCGCCGTCCGTCCGGCGAGTACACCGGTGTCACGTTGATGCGCCCGATGTCCGAGATCACCTTCTCGGCCCCGCCTACAAGGTCCAGTTCATAGATGACCGGTTTACCCGATTTGTATGAGACGTACGCCACGAATCTGCCGTTTGGAGAGAGTTCCGGCGACATCACGATCGAGCTGTCGTTGCTCGCCGCCTCGTGGGTCAGTCTCCGGAGGCCGAAGCCGTCGCTGTCGATCACGAACAGGTCCGATGCAGTCGGCGTGACCATGCGCCGGAACACGATGCGTGACGCTGCGATACCGGGCTCGCCCGTGGCCCAGGTCACCACCTCGTCGGACATCCTGTGCACCGCCATCCGGAAGTCGGAATCACCGGAACGCGGTAGTGAGAAAGCTCTTACTTCCTTGAGTTCCGAGAACACCACGTCGTGCAGACTCACCCGGAGGACGGGCTGGGCGGCGGTACCCGTAAGCTCCGACACCACCAGCCACACCGCGCCCAGCTGGTTCCACAGACCGTAGTTCACGGGTCCGTCGCCCGGAAGATCATCCGGGACCGGGATGATCTCGAACCGATCGGCGTAGTCGAGGTCCCGCCGTAGAATGCTGTCCACCTGAGCGGCGAAATCTCCGAGCGACCCGCCTGACTCGACAGGCGTCATTACGAGGCCCGGCAGGTACCCCGGCGTATAGGTGATGCCGACGCGTACGTCGCCCGGATCCTGCGCTCGGGCGATGCCCGCGAATACCACCACGCAGGTCAGCGCTACCAGTCCGATTGTTGCAAGCTTCCGTCCCGTCATCACTCGGTTCACCTCACAAAGAAGCTGGATCGAAAAAGAAGGACACTCTCAACTGATCGCGGGGCCAGGCGTCCGGCAGGGGGCCGAATGCCTTTGCCCTGCCCGCGGCCTCGACGGCACCGTGCGCCTCCAGGTCGAAGGCCAGATCGCCAGAACGCTGAACCCACTCGATATCGCTGGTGGAGCCATCGCTCTCGATGGTGAACACCACCTCGGCGCGCAGGTTGCGGTTGCCGGTGGGAGGCCTCCAGTACCGGTGCACCTGGAGGATGATGTTCTCGAGGTACTGCGGATCGACGAAGGCGGCTCCCTCGAGATGGACGTTGATCGGATCGTCCCCCTCTTCCGGTCCCCGGGCCGGCTCCTTGGACGGTTCCACCGGTGGAGGCTGCTCCACGACCGTGGGCACCTCCGTGCGTGGCTTGGGATCGGGCGTCGGCTCGGGCGGAGGCGGACGGTTCTCCTCCTCGTCGACCTTGGCCGGCTCCGGCTTCAGGCGCATAGGCGCGGTGGGATCGGATGCCGCCACGAGGTGGACCCGGAACGTCTGGGCCGGGAGCGAGCGCGGCACCATGTAGGCCCCGGCCACGGCAAGGCTGATCCCGACCACGGTGTGCAGGATGGTCGACGCGATCAGCGCGCCCGGAGGCACCTTGTGCCGTTGACGTCTCCCGGTCACGTGCGCCTCGCCCTCCGTCCCCGGCTCAACGATCCGTATCCGGGTCGGCAATCAGGCTCACGGCATCGATCTCCGATTCCTTCAGCATACCGATGACCCAGAGCACCGAGCCGTACGGAACGTCACGGTCTCCTCTCACGTACACGGTCGGCCCGCCCTTACGCTCCACCATCTGCACGATAGTGGCCGCAAACTCCTCGCGCGTGAACTTGTCGTCGTCTACGAAGATCTGACCGTCGCGGTCTACCGTGATCACGAGTCCCTCGGCCACCTGCAGCGGCGCAGAGGGAGCCTTCGGAATACTCACCTCGACGCCGCCCTGGAGGATGGGCGCCGTGATCATGAAAATCACGAGAAGGGTGAACGCGACATCGACCAGGCTCGTGACGTTGATCTCGGCCCGAACGGGGAGACCGTTCTCCGGACCACCACCCAGGCGGCCGCCGATCATACGCGGCCCTCCCTGGCAAGCGTGCCGATGAACTCGCTCGCGAAGCCCTCGAGTTCGCCGGTGAACAGACCCAGCTTGGCCGCGTAATGGTTGTACGCGATGACCGCGGGAATCGCGACGGCGAGGCCCACGACCGTAGTCACCAGTGCCTCGGCGATTCCGGGAGCCACTGCGGCGATGTTCGCCGAGCCCTGCGACGTGATTCCGATGAATGAGTTCATGACGCCGACGACCGTCCCCATCAGCCCGAGAAGCGGACTCACCGATCCGATGATGGCCATCCACGGAAGTCCGTGGGCCAGGTCATCGCGTTCTTCGGCAAGCTCCTTCTCCAGCACCAGCCGCAGGGTGTCGAGCTGGGCCGACGAGAGGCCAGGAGCATCGTGTTCGTCGTCGCGAAGAGCCGTTGGGCGAAGCTCGGTGAAGAAGTTCACGCCCCTCCGGAATACACGTGTATACGGTGACTCCTCCAGTCGGGTGAGGATCTGGTACACGTCGCTAAGGCCGGTTGCCGCCTCCATGCCCGCGACGAAGGTGTCCCCGGCCTGCCGCATCTTCCGGAACTCGGCCCATTTCCAATAGATCATGACCCACGAAAACAGGGAGAACGCGGCGAGCACGATGAGGATGACCTTCGTGACAGGCGTCGCAAAGAGGATCAGGTCCCATGGACTTGAGGCGATGGTGTTCGCCTGCTGGAACATCGGCACCAGGGAGGGGACGATCATCATCGACCCCCTTCGACGATCCAGGCGTACGTCGTGCTCAGTCCGGCGTCGAGGTCGCCGGCACAGCGCCACCCGAGCGTTTCGAGTTTAGACGCATCGAGACAGTTGCGCAGCAACTCGCCAGGACGCTCCGGCGCAGCTTCCACATCGACCTCTCGCCCGGCGACCCTCATGACGGCCCGCGCAAGTTCGTTCACGCTCGTTTCCAAGCCGGTCCCCACGTTGAAGGCAACGTCATCCATCGTCCTGGAGCCGGAGACATCGATCCCCGCGGCCAGCACGTTGGCCTGTGCCACGTCTCCCACATACACGTAGTCGCGTGTCTGTTCCCCGTCGCCGAACACGGTGAGCGAATGGCCCTCGAGAACGCCGCGGCCGAAAATGGCCACCACCCCCGCTTCGCCATGCGGATCCTGCCGGGGACCGAACACGTTGGAGTACCGAAGCGAAACGCTTTCAAGGCCGTGAATCTGCCGGTAGAAGTGCAGGTAGTGCTCCCCGGTGAGCTTGCTCACGCCGTACGGAGAGAGAGGCTGCTTCGGTGCGGTCTCGGACACCGGAAGGTCGTCCGGCTCACCGTACACAACGCCACCGGAAGACACGTACACGAACCTTCGCACGCCACCGCTTACCGCGGACTCGAGAAGATTCAATAACCCCATGATGTTGATCGAGGCGTCGTGATCCGGCCGATCCACCGAGACGCGCACGTCGATCTGCGCAGCATGGTGGCTGATGACCTCAAATCCACCGTCCCGGATCAGGGCCGATGCCTCCGCAGACCGGATGTCGGCTACGACCAGATCAATGCCGGTCGAGAGGTTCTCCCGTTTGCCCGAACTCAGGTCGTCCAGCGCGGTGACGGCCCAGCCGTCCGCCGCGAAGGCATCGCACACATGGGATCCGATGAATCCGGCCCCGCCGGTGACCAGAACCCTGCGCTCTTGTTTCGACATCGCTGCTTCTTTCCCGGATGTACACGGTCTCGCGCCCGTCGGACCCTCGCACGTCGAGTGTCGCGGCCAAGCTATTTGTCGCCGCCATGCGCCGAAAGACGCACGGAGGCCGATGTCAAGAAGCGCCCCATCGGGTGACGGGACGCTTCGGTCATCTCATGGGGGACCCTGGACCAACCTATTGAGGCATTCGCTCGATTCGACGGACGGGACTGCCCGGACGCATCCCCGCATCGCGGACCGACGTGACTCGCGCCGTCGAGGTCCCATCGGACGTGTGGACCACGCGGACCGTCGACAGTCGGTCCTCGAATGGGGCCGTCTCGGCGACCGCTGTGGCCGAGAAGATCGCGAACACATCCCCCACTTGAACCTCATCGGCCGCCCCGACGTCCAGGAACAGCGTCTCGCCCGTGGCCAGCAGCGTCTGGTCCTGCGTGAAACCGATCACCGTGCCCACCATCCCACCTTCCTCGGCTTCCGGCACTATCCCGAGGACGATCGGGAATTCCTCGGCCACGACCATCAGGTCTCCCACTCGATAGTCCCCGAAGATCCGGATGACCTCGGCCCGTACGCTGTCCGGCGACGGATAGGTTCGGGTCACCCGGACCGCGCCGACGGTGTGCAGGACGTGGCCGGCCGTGCCCAGGGAACGCCCCCATTGGACCGCCATCAAATGGTCACCCACCTCCGCCACTGCGCCGCTGAGGTGGAGCACGACCTGGTCGTTGAGTCTGGCCGCACGCGGCAGCTTGATGTCCGGGTGGGACTCGGCGACGACACGGGCGGTCGTGCCGGCCGACACGAATGTTGTCTGATCGGCGAGGACCGGCGCACCGAAGAAGTCGCTCATCGAGACTACGAAACCCGGCTCGTTCTGCTCGATGGACAGCGAGCCGTATGACGGTGCGCTGGGATCGGCCCGGAACACCGAACCCTGCGGATACTTGCCGGCGTCCCCGAAAGACCGGGTGGCGTCCGATGGCGCTTCCTGTTCGCCGCGCGCGGTCTTCGTGTCCGCTGCGGCGCGATCGGACGGAGGCCCGTCGGACCGGGCCGCCTGCCTCGCCGCACCCTCTCGACCCCCGGGAAGACGAAGGCTTTCCCCCGGGAAGATCCAGTGCGGGTCTTCCACGACGTTCGTGTTCAGGTCGTACAGCTCGGGCCAACGGTGCGGGTCCGCCAGGTAACGCGCCGCCAACTCCCACAGCGTATCTCCTGATCGGACTCTGTGTGTCCCGTCCGTATCCTGCGCCCCGGCGGCCGGAGCGATCGCAAGGACCGCGGTAACCAGCACCAGTGCCCGGGTTGCCCCGTTCATGATCTGCCTCCTCAGAAGGGCAGGTCGTCCTCGCCGGCGAGGGCGTCGTCCGTGAAGTCCTTCATGCTGGATCCGGCAGAGCGCTCAACGGCTGGACCGGATATGGATTCCGGTCGATCGCCGCGTCCGCCCAGCATGATCATTTCCCGCGCCCGGATATCCGTGAAGTAACGTACCTGGCCGTCCTGCTCGCTCTGACGGTACTCGACGCTTCCTTCAATGTAGACGCGGTCACCTTTCGTCAGGTACCGCTCGCACACCTCCGCCAGCTTGTCCCAGCAGGACACCCGGTGCCACTCGGTCTTCTCCTGCCCCTGGCCGTTCCGGTCCGTCCACTGGCGGCTCGTCGCCACGGACAGTGAAGCAACCCGCGTGCCGGAGTTGGTCACGCGCACCTCGGGATCCCGTCCGAGGTTTCCGATCAACTGAATCTTGTTTAGTGAGCGTGCCATTCTATCCTCGTGTCCCGTAATTACATATGCGAACACCACCACATCCGTGGGCCGGAACCCAGCCGAACACCGAAACTAGACGGCCGTTCCTCGGCGTGTCAACGCACCACATCCTGCAGGTCCAGTTTCATCACGATCGCATCTTCAACCGGCTCCGTGTAGTACTGTTTGCGCACTCCCACCACCTCGAAACCGACTTTCACGTACAAGCCCCGCGCCACTTCGTTGGACTCCCTGACCTCGAGATACAGAGAGCGTATCCCCCGGCTGGCCGCGGCCACAATGCTTTCATGCAGAAGTCGTCGGCCGATACCCGACCGGCGTCGCTCCGGGAGGACCGCGATATCGCCCAGTTCTCCCTCGTCGGCCGCGAACCACATCACCGAGTAGCCAACCAGCTCGTCATCGATCTCCGCGACGAGGAGCCCGGCGCTGGGTCGGCGCATAAGGCCGCGAAATGTCGATTCCTCCCACGGAGCGGAGAAGGAACGCCGCTCGATCACCATGACCTCGGCAAGGTCCGCCGGGCGCATCGCCCGTACCTTGGCCCGTCCGTCTCCCCGCGCCTTACCCACGCTCAGCCTCCGGGCCCGCGCTGAGCGGCGGGCAGGCGAACGTATCCGGGCTCCCAGCTTCCTGGATCGGCCACCCGACCCCCGCCAGGATCGACCGACGCCAGCCACAGCAGAGAGGCGGCGCGCGGAACCCACCTGTCCGGGTCCAGTATCCGGCCACCGGCCAGCCGGATGGCCTCTTCGCCGGCTCCAGCTCCGTCGCCGGTGAAGCACCACTCGCCGGGTTCCCCGAGATCCGTGAGGACTCGGTCGAGAGCTCCGGCTCTCGGCGCGAACAACTCCTCGATTCCCTCTCCCACCCGGTATCCGGCGGCGTAGACCTGGCCGCGGCGCGCGTCGAACATCGCGCAGACGGGCTCCTGGCATCCGGAGCCGGCCGCCACGGCGGCGAGGCTCGAGAACGAAAACAGTTCCAGGCCCTTCGCGTGGCACATCCCCTTGGCCAGCGATGCGGCGATTCGAACCCCGGTGAAGGAGCCGGGCCCGCCTCCCACGACCACGGCTTGAAGATCTTGGACGGCGAGTCCACAGCCGGTGAGCAGGCGATCGATCTCGGGGAGCACGGCCTCGGAATGCGTCGCGCGCACACGCAAGAGCGACTCGGCGAGGACCCTGCCGTCCCTGCCTACGGCCACGCTGCCCAGGGGCGTGCTCGTGTCCAGGGCGAGGCTCACCACAATCGATCCTCCGCGGCGGCAGCGGGCTGCGGAACGGGAGGCGCGGCTCCGTACACCCGTGCGGAGACCAGCCGCAGCGCCGCGTCGTCCACGAAGTCCAGGCGGATGTCCCAGCGGTCCACCGGCAGGTATCCGTGTGCGCGGTCGGCCCACTCGACGAACACGGGACCGTCAGCCTGCAGCAGGGCTTCCCAACCCATATCCAGGAGGCCCTCTGCAGAGTCAACGCGGTACAGATCCGCGTGATACACGATGGCCCCTCCCCGCCCCTCGTATTGGTTCACGAGGGTGAACGTGGGACTGGGGACCGCACCCGTCACCCCCGCCCCGCGACAGGCGGCGCGCGCCAGCGTGGACTTCCCTGCCCCGAGCGCGCCGCACAGGCAGACGAACACCCCGCCGCCGAGTGCCGCCGCCCCGATGTCACGCCCGTATCGCTCGAGGTCCGGCTCGGTCAGGGCGAGGGGGCCGACGTCGATTCCGCTCACCTCGAACGCCTCCCGCCCGACTTCCTGGATCCCGTCTCCATGGCCGCGCGCACCTCGAAGAGCTCGTCGCGAAGGCGCGCCGCCCGCTCGAAGTCGAGGGACTGTGCCGCTTCCTTCATCTCGTTCTCCAGTTGATGCGCCAGCTCCGCCGGATCCGCCCCCGCGTATCGATCTCCGGGACGCGCCGACTCGGCCACCCGCGCATCCGCCACCGACGTCGTGAAGCGGATCTGCTCCACCGACTTCACGATCGACCGCGGCACGATTCCGTGTTCGGCGTTGTACACGGCCTGGACTTCCCTGCGCCGGTCAGTCTCACGGATGGCCCGCTCCATGGACCCCGTGATACGGTCGGCGTACATGACCGCCTTGCCTTCCGCGTTGCGCGCGGCACGACCGATCGTCTGAATCAGCGACGTGTCTGACCGCAGGAAACCTTCCTTGTCGGCGTCCAGGATCGCCACCAACGAGACCTCCGGAAGGTCCAGCCCCTCCCGCAGGAGGTTGATTCCCACCAGGACGTCGAACACGCCGAGCCGCAGCTCGCGCAGGATCTCCACCCGCTCGATCGTGTGGATGTCGCTGTGCAGATAGCGCACCCGAACGCCCCGGGCCGCGAGGTACTCAGACAGATCTTCCGCCATGCGCTTGGTCAGCGTAGTGACGAGGATCCTCTCCGAACGCTCGGTGCGGCTCCGGATCTCCTCGAGCAGGTCGTCCACCTGGCCCGACACGGGCCGGATCTCGACCGCCGGGTCCAGCAGCCCGGTGGGGCGGATGAGCTGCTCGACCACGACCCCATCCGAACGCCGGAACTCGTGATCGCCTGGAGTCGCGCTGACGAACACGACGGCCGGTACGATTCCCTCCCACTCTTCAAAATCCAGCGGCCGGTTGTCCAGCGCGGACGGCAGGCGGAAACCGAACTCGACCAGGGTCGTCTTGCGGCTCCGGTCGCCCTTGTACATGGCACCGATCTGAGGGACCGTGACGTGCGACTCGTCGACCACCACCAGGAAGTCCTTGGGGAAGTAGTCGAGCAGACAGTACGGTCGCTCGCCCGGCTCCCGGCCGTCGAAATACAGCGAGTAGTTCTCGATCCCCTGGCACACCCCGATCTCACGCAGCATCTCGACATCGAACCGCGTCCTCTGTTCCAGCCTCTGGGCCTCCAACAGCCGTCCGTCGGTGCGCAGGTCCATGAGACGGACCTCGAGCTCGGTGAGGATTCCGTCGATCGCACGCTCCAGGCGCTGTGGATCGACCGCGTAGTGGGTGGCCGGAAACACGGCCGTGCGCTGCAGCGAAGCGATGGCCTTCCCGGTCAGGGGATCGATCTTGGTGATGCGTTCAACTTCGTCACCGAACAGCTCGATGCGGACGGCCTGTTCCTCGTAGGCCGGCAGCACCTCGATCACGTCGCCACGCACCCGGAACGTGCCGCGTCGGAAGTCGATGTCGTTCCGGCCATATTGAATCTGTACCAGCCCCGCGAGGATGTCTCGGCGACCGATCTGCTGGCCCACCTCCAGGGTGAGCATCTGGGAGCGATAAGAGCGAGGATCGCCCAGGCCGTAGATCGCGGACACCGAGGCGACCACGATCACGTCACTCCGCTCCATGAGGGACGACGTGGCCCGCAGCCGAAGCCGATCGATGTCTTCGTTGATCGACGCATCCTTCTCGATGTACGTGTCCGTCGTCGGCACGTACGCTTCCGGCTGGTAGTAATCGTAGTAGGAGATGAAGTACTCCACGGCGTTTCGCGGGAAGAACTGCTTCAGTTCGCCGTACAGCTGGGCGGCGAGCGTCTTGTTGTGACTCATCACCAGGGTCGGAAGGCCCGTCTCCTGGATCACCCCCGCCATGGTCACCGTCTTCCCGCTCCCGGTTACGCCGAGCAGCGTCTGCCAGCGCTCACCCCTGCGCACCCCATCGGCAAGCGACCGGATGGCTTCCGGTTGGTCGCCGGTCGGTTCGAATGGAAGCTCGAGATCAAAACGATCAGGCGTCACGTCATCTCCTGTAAGGGCCCCGCGCGATCGGCCCGCAAGACGGGCGGGCACGCTTGACTGATCACGGCGCGCCGATCACGTTGCGGCCTCGTTACCGCTCGTACAAGGGGCTGCACCAGAGGCCGACATGACTCGACACATGCGTATTCCGATCGCGCTGACCGTGCTTCTCACGGTCGTCATTTCGTGTTCCGATTCTGCGAGGCAGGAAGAGCTGGCTGAACTGCGGAGCCAGAGACGATCGCTGCTGATGCGGTTCTCGTCGGTCCAGAACGTCATTCGACGCGTCCAGGTGCAGACGCTGGAGGAACCCGGGGTGCGAGCCGCCCAGGACGCGTTCAACGCCGAGCTGCGGGTCTTCGTCCTCCGCGAAGACCCGGAATCGGTGGGGCTTCTCGATCGGGCCCGAGAGGTGGGGCACAACCTGCAGGACCTCGCCACGCCCACCCTGCTCCAGGAAGGCCAGGAAGATCCGCGTCCGGTGGCTCCGGAAGAACGCGCGGCGGTGGCGAAGGAACTGGCCGAGGTCGAGCGGGCGCTGAGGCCGGTGGTCACCCGGGCGTTTGGGGATCCGGCTGTCGCCCAGGCCTTCGCAGCCCTGCGAGATAGCGTGGTGGCGGCGATGCTACGTGCCGACCCGCGAACGCAGCAATCGATGGACGTGATGGCAGAACTGGAGGCCGAGGTGGCTGAAATCGACCGGGAGATCGCACGCCTGTCTGAGTGAGGGCGGGGAGAGACTCACACCTCGAGAGTCAGATCGCTGTCGCCGAAGCTCTCTTTCCGCTCCACCGTGATCACGCCCTTCACACGCCGGATCTGGCGCATCACCTTCTTGAGGTGGGCCAGGTTCTCGACCTCCACCACAAACTGCCCCGTCATTCCCCCCTCGGTGGACTTGATGTCCGCAGACTGGATGTTGGTGCCCGTGTCGCTGATCGAGCGCGCGATGTCCGCGAACAGGCCATGGCGGTCAGTGCCCTCCATGACGATCCGGACGAGGAACCGCTGTGCCCCGTCGTCGTCCCAATCGATCATGATCCGCCGTTCCGGCAGGTCCGGAAGGTTGAGCACGTTGGGGCAGTCACGGCGGTGAATCGAAATGCCTCGGCCAACGGTAATGTATCCGATTACCTCATCACCAGGAACTGGTTGGCAGCACTGGGAATAGCGGACCATCAGATTGTCCATCCCCTGGATCCGCACACCCTTCGGTTCGCGCCATACCTTCTTCACGAACTTCGACAGCGGGTGGTCCTGCTTCTCGCGCTCGGGTGCGTCCTCCGGGAACAACGCCCGCATGACCTTCGTCATGCCGATGTCCCCTCGGCCGACGGCGGCGAACAGTCCGTCCGAGCCGTCCGTTACCCTCAGGGAACGTACAGCAGCGGCGATCTCAGCCTCGGTCGGCTTCAACCGTTTGGACCGCCATTCGCGGGCGAGTATCTCTCGGCCCAGGCGGACGGAAGAGTCGTACTCCTCCCGCCGGATCCACTGCCTGACGCGATGGCGGGCCCGGCTCGTTTGCACGAAACCGAGCCAGTCGCGAGACGGAGTCTGGGACTCCGAAGTGAGGATCTCTACCGTGTCCCCGTTCTTCAGGGCTCGGGACAATGGTGCGATCCGCCCGTTCACCTTCGCGCCGGAGCACCGCTGACCGACCTCGGTGTGCACCGCATAGGCGAAATCGATCGGCGTGGCGCCCTTCGGGAGCTGCTTCACGTCGCCGGCGGGCGTGAACACGAAGATCTCATCCTGGAACAGGTCGATCTTCAGGAACTCCAGGAACTCCTCGGGCTCACGTGTCTCCTGCTGCCACTCCAGCACCTGCCGGAACCAGGTGAGCTTCTCGTCGACCTCGTCTCCTTCCCGGTTCTCCTTGTACCTCCAGTGAGCGGCGATCCCGAGTTCGGCCGTGCGGTGCATCTCTTCGGTGCGGAGCTGGATCTCGTACAGCCGCCCGCCCGGTCCGAAGATCGTGGTGTGGAGGCTCTGGTACAGGTTCGATTTAGGGGTCGCGATGTAGTCGTGGAACCGCTCCGTCAGCGGAGTCCACTTGTTATGGATGACGCCCAGGGCGTGGTAGCAGTCCCGAACCGAGGGCAGGATCACCCGGACGGCCAGCCCATCGTAGATCTCCTCGTACGGGCGCCCGCGCTTGCTCATCTTCCTGTGGATCGACCACAGGTGCTTGGCCCGCCCCTCCACGTCGCAGTCCAGGCCGGCCACCTTCAGCTCTTCCTTCAGCGGAGCGACCATCTGCGCGATCAGGCTCTCCCGTTCACTCCGCTTGTCGGACACCGTCGTGGCGACGGAGCGGTACTCCTCGGCCTCGAGGAACTTGAAGGCGAGGTCCTCCAGCTCCCATCGCACCCGCGCCATCCCGAGCCGGTGGGCCAGGGGCGCATAGATGTCACGGGTCTCGAGTGCGATCCGCCTCTGGCTGGCCGGGTTCAAGTGCTCGAGCGTGCGCATGTTGTGGAGTCGATCGGCAAGCTTCACGATGATCACGCGCGCGTCGCGTGCCATCGACAGAAGCAGCTTTCGGTAGGTCTCCACCTGTCGCTCTGCGAGAGACCGGATCTCTACCCTCGAGATCTTCGTCAATCCGTCCACTATGGTGGCGATCTCGTTCCCGAACTCCCGCTCGATCTCCTCGACGGTCGTTCGGCTGTCCTCGACCACATCGTGCAAGAGAGACGCCGCGATGCTCACCGTGTCCCGGTGGATCTCCCCGAGGATGGTGGCGACCTGTACGCAGTGGGTGATGTAGTCCTCGCCGGAGCTGCGCTTCTGGCCCTCGTGCTTATCGCTCGCGTACTGGAATGCCAGGGCCAGTAGATCGAGGTCGAGGCGGTCTTCGCTGCCAGCGATCGCCTCGAGGAACTTCGGCGGGAGGATGGACGTGGCCGAGTCCCCTACGGGGCTGGAGCCGTCCGTCTTCTCGACCTCGGTGGACTTCGTGGCCACGGCATCCCTTCGAGAAACGAGTGTCCCGTACACATACCCGCGTCGGGCAGCGACTTGCCCCAACGTCAGTCTTGGCGGAGCACGCGGTGCATCTCAACATAGAGAGCAACTCGCGTGCCATGCAAAGTATACCGTGCTCGGGAATTGCGAGGTTACGGGCCTGGAGACCAACTGGGATAGCCGTGGTAGAAATCGCCGCGAGTCAGGCAGTGGTACCCCGATCCGTCCGCTCCGACGACGCAGATCTGCCGGGTATCCCCACGCGGGTTGTGCGAGAACACGACCCTGGTCCCATCAGGCGACCATTGGGGCTCGTATGCGACCTGGCCCGGCCGGGAGTGCGTCAACTGCAGGAGCTCGGATCCATCGGGGGCGATGGAGTAGATGTCCGCTGAGGCCCATCCCTCGGCCCATCCGAGAAACGCGATACGCGTGCCTGGAAACCAGGCCGGCTCGTTGTCGTACAGCTGCGGTGAGACACCCGAGGTAACGCGCCGCTTGCCGCTGCCGTCGAGGTTCGCCACGTAGATCGACTTCCTGTAGTCCGGGTCCCCCTCCCCGCAATCCTGTCCCGAAGTGAACGCGACCTGCAGTCCGTCGGGCGACCATTGCGGGGACTCGCAATAGGCCCCGATCACGTGCGTCAAGTTGGATCCGTCCGCGTCCATCACGTATATGCCGTCCCAGGCATCGACGAACAGGATCTGCTGGCCGTCCGGTGACCACTGGGGAGACCTCCCGTCCGAGATCCGCTGCGTCTCAGAGCCGTCCATCTCCATGACCCAGATACCGTAGTCCGGCGGCCCACCTTCGAATGCGATCCGGGTGGCATCGGGCGACCAGGAGGGATCGTTTCCCCCGGACGCACCGGGCGTGAGGTTGACCAGGCCCGTGCCGTTGCTTCGCATCACCCAGAGATCGCCGTCGCCATCGCGGCTGCTCCCGAACGCAATGTGATCGTGAAACGGGGGACAGGCGATGCCGAAGCTCACGTGCGTCGACTCCGCGGCGACGACGTCCACGGTCAGCGCACTCCCGCCTGGAATCCAGCAGTGATCCGCGACGCCACTGAGAACCACCTGGTGAGGCCCGGCCTCCAGGTCCGGCCAAATCGCCGTTGTGGCATCGCTCACGGAAACGGCGCCGTGCCCTTCGAGCTCCAACGTGTACCCGTCAGGATCGACAGCGGATCCCGCTGTGCTCGTCCCCACTGTGAGAGCGCCGATGCTCTGGCACTCCACCGCGATCGCAACCTGGGAGGTCTGATCCACCCGCACCTCGACGACGCGCGTGGACTCGTCTGCGAGCCCGCAGTGCCAGGCTACGCCGTCGATGTGGACGGAATGCGAGCCCGGCGTGAGATCGGTGAACACGTGGCTCTCGCCGTTACCCAACACGACTCCCGCCCGGCCATCCAGGACTACGCGGACGCCATCGGGGTCTGGTGGAAAGCCTCCGACGGCCAGGGTGACCTCGATGTGACCGGTCGGTTCCGGTGGGGGCTCCACCGGTGGATTCGTGCTTTCGTCAGACCCGCACCCGGTCAAGAGGAGGGCGGGCAACCACAGGGCGGAAAGGACTCGCATGGTGACGTGCTTCAAGCGGACAGCCTCCCCGGGGAGTCAGAATAGCCCGGACCGTCCGGGGGGAGGGCGGCAGGTAACTCCGTCTACAGTATAGGGTGCTCGCGGGCCTCCCGCCCGTCAACACGGGTCCGATTCCCGGAGCGCACGAGGTGACTTTCGCTTCCGCCGGGCACCAGCCCCCTTTCGAGCAGGCTGGTGAACCGCCCATCCCCGATGATGATGTGATCCCGGACGGGAATCCCGAGCAGCCGGCCGCTCTCGACGAGTTGCCACGTGACCTCGAGGTCTTCCGGCGACGGATCGGGGTCGCCGCTGGGGTGGTTGTGGGCCAGCACCACACTGGCCGCCGCGTGGGCGATCGCCGGGGCGAACACCTCGCGGGGATGGACGAGCGAGGAGTTGAGAAGGCCAACCGTGACGCAGCGCTCCGAGATCACCCGGTTCTGGGTGTCGAGGTAGACGGCCCAGAACTCCTCCTGCTTCCGATCCCGAAGGGCTGGACCGAGCCGCCGGTATACGTCGCCCGGACCCTGGATGCGGGGGTCCCGTCGCGCGGGCTCGGCCGTTGCGCGGCGACCCAGCTCGAACGCCGCCACGAGCGCGCAGGCGCGTGCCGGACCGATTCCCGGGGCCGTGGCAAGCTCCCCGGGATCAGCGGCCCCCAAGCGGCGGAGAGAGCCCCCATAGCGGACCAGGACTTCCGAGGCGAGGTCCAGCGCCGTGCGCCCCGCCCCACCGGAGCCCAGGAGAACGGCGAGCAACTCACGCGAGGAAAGCGCGGTCGAAGGCTGCGCCGCGAGGCGCTCGCGTGGCCTGTCGTTGGGCGGCCACTCCCGGATCGTGGGGGGCATGGGGGGAGGGTACGGCGGTTGATCAAGGTGGGTTCAACGGGGACTCCGCAGCGCAGCGATTTCATCGCTCCTTGGCAGTCCAATGCGCTCAAGAAAACGTTCGAATCGAGGTATGCCGCGGAGGGCATCCATCCGAGGATTGATGGCCGATGACATCACGCTGCTCTTTCGGCCGGCGTACGCCTTCTCCAGGGCATCGACAGCTTTGTCGTACTCACCCAATTCGGCCCACACGGTGGACGACTGGGCCTGAAAGCCAGGCGGGTCCTTGATCTCACCAGGTGCCGAGAGGAGCTCCCTTGCCCGTTCGCCTTCCCCCCTGCTCGCGTAGATGAATGCGAGAACCATCGCTGTCTTGGCCTCGCCCGGATAGTCGTCGGCGGACAGCCTGTACTCGGCCATGGCCTGATTCCATTGCTCGAGCTCCACGTGCGACCAAGCCGCCAGCCGGGCACCCACACGAGGCTCTGACGCCCCCGCGGTCCGGTGACGACCCCTACCGATACTCCGGTAGCTGACTGCCGAAGAATCCTCGCGTAGCCGGTGGATCAGTGCGAGCGCCGCTGCATAGTCACGCTGGTAGTAGAGGTACTGGGCATCGCGGTCTGATACCCCGGAACCCGCCACGATCGTGGCCGAGGCAGCGGAGGCCTCGTCGAACCTGCCGAGGCACATCAAGGCCCACGTCTTCATTCCGTATGCCCCGAGGTGATTCGGCTCCAGCGCTATGGCGTAGTCCCATTGCGCGACGGCTTCTTCCAGGCGCAGTTCTCCGTTGAGCATGTTTCCAAGGAAAGCACTCCGAAACGGCGACATCGGGTCCAACGCGTATGCGGCGCCCGCTTCCTGGACTGCCTGCGCCCCACGCTTTGTGTAGTGGAGGATTTCCGCGTACACCTGGTGAGCATCGGGGTAGTTGGGATTCAGGTCGATCGCCCGGAGCACTTCTCGTTCGGCAGCTTCCACGTCGCGGTCGGTGAACAGGAGCGCAGCACGAGTCGCGATCACTTCCGGTAGGTCTGAGTCCAGGGCCCACGCGCGATCGACCGACGCCCGTCGGGCGGAGTGGATGGAATCGGTGTTCGGGACGTGCTTCCAGTACAGGCCTGTGGCGTAAGCTCCGGCAAGACCGGCCCAGGCCAGGGCGTAGGAGGAATCCCGTTCGATGGCCCGCCTGAAATAGTGGAGGGCGCTGTCGGTTCCCACCTGCGACCGCTTGAGCCACCAGTGCCTGGCCTTCTCGTAGTCCTGCCAAGAAGCGAAATTCGCGCTCTGACCGCGGATTGTCGGACCTTCGGCGGGCAGGACTATCCCGAGTTCCTCGGCGAGCGACGGCATGAGGTGCGCCTGAAGGGACCGCAGGTCAGTCGCCTGCCTCTCGTACGTCTCGGTCCAGAGATGATAACCGGATTCGGCATCGATGAGCTGGGCCGTTACCACGATTCCATGCTCATCCCCTCGGACGCTACCCTCCAAGATCTTGTCGACTCCGAGGGAATCGGCTATCGATCGAACGTCCAGTGGTCGGTCCTTGAAGTGAAACGAGGACGTCTGGGCCGGCACTCTCAAGTTCGGCAGGCGCGACAGGTTGGCGATCAGCTCATCGGTCACGCCGTCCACGACGTACTCGAACTCCGGGTCACCGGTGAGGTTTAGGAAGGGGAGCACGCCTACCGAGTCCGGTGGAGGAGGAGCAGCCGGTATCGTCAGGCGCC
>CAYWLF010000001.1:6674-33646 GCA_964458875.1 uncultured Gemmatimonadota bacterium | reverse complement strand
CGATTCTACACGACACCGCGGTAGGTGACAGGGTGCGCATCTACACCGGGGTTCGCCTGGGCGTGGACGGTTTCGGCTACACGCCCGGAGCTGACGCACTGATCCGAATCCCCCAGGTCGGTCGCTGTATCATCCGCGACAACGTCGAGATCGGGGCCAATTGCACGATAGACCGGGGGGCGCTGGGTGACACGGTGGTCGGCGAGGGGACCAAGATCGATAATCTCGTGCACGTGGGGCACAACGTGAAGATAGGCAACGGCTGCATTATCGTTGCCCAGGTAGGCATCGCGGGCAGTGTCGAACTTGGATCCGGGACGCAGCTCGGCGGCCAGGCCGGCATCGCGGGCCACCTGACGATCGGTCCCGGGACTCGGATCGCCGCACAGGCCGGCGTGATCGGGAATGTCCCGGGCGGCCAGACATACTCGGGCTATCCGGCGAGGCCGCACCGCGAGGCTCTTCGTGCCAGTGCTCTGACGCTACGCTTGCCGGAGATCTTTCGCCGCCTGGTACGGCTGGAGCGTCGGCTCGATGGAGAGGACGAATGACGGCCGAGCGGGGGCGACCGCAGAGGACTCTCCGATCCGAGGTCACTCTCGCCGGCACGGGTCTCCACACGGGGCAACCCGTCAGGGCCACACTGAGGCCGGCCGAACCGGGCACGGGCCTGGTGTTCTGTCGCACCGACCTTGAGAACCAACCACTCCTGAGCGCGACGGTCGATAGCGTCGCCGGGACCTCGTGGGAAACGGTCCTGGGGGAGGGTGACGCGAAGGTGGGGACGATCGAGCACCTCCTCGCCCCGCTGACGGTGTTCGGGATCGACAACCTGGAGATCCTGCTGGAAGGTCCGGAGCCTCCCGCCCTGGACGGAAGTGGCCTGGAATGGTGCGCTCTGATACAAGAGTCCGGAATACTGGACCAGGAGGGCTCCCCGGCCCGATCCGTCGTGGTGCGAGAACCGTTCGTCGTAAGAGAGGGAGATTCGACCTACACGATCGCTCCCCATGACGGGTACCGGGTGACGGCCGTGATCGAGTTCGACCACCCGGCGATTGGAAGGCAGTCCGCTACGGTGGAAGTCGAGCCGAACACGTTCTGCACTCAGATAGCCCCGGCCCGGACGTTTGGACTCGAGAGCTGGAGAGAGATGCTCCACGCGAAGGGGTTGGCCTTGGGTGCGAGCTACGACAACACGATCGTGGCCACGGATGACGGACTCGCCGAAGGCACCGAACTCCGGTTCCCGGATGAATTTGTGCGGCACAAGATTCTGGACCTGGTGGGAGACCTCTCCCTGGTAGGAGCGCAGATTCAGGCTCATGTGATCGCGTCGAAACCCAGCCATCGTGGCAACGTCGCTGTTGCCCGTCGGCTTCGAAACATGCTCACCCGACCGGAGGACGGCGGCCCGGCGATCGACATCAACCGGATTCTTGAGTACATCCCGCACCGGTACCCGTTCCTACTGATTGACCGGGTGTTGGAGTTCGAGGGCGGGAAGCGGATTCTCGGACTGAAGAACGTGACGATCAACGAACCGTTCTTCCAGGGACATTTCCCCGAGCACCCGATCATGCCCGGAGTACTCATCGTGGAGGCGATGGCGCAAGCCGGGGGCCTGCTCCTCATGAACGAATTCGATGACCCGCAGTCGAAGGTCGTCTACTTCATGTCGCTCGACAACGTCAAGTTCCGCCACCCGGTCATGCCGGGGGACCAGCTCCTCTTCGAACTTCGGTTGCTGCAACTCCGGGGGCGCACCTGCCGGATGCAAGGTGAGACACGTGTAGGCGGCGTTGTAGTCGCCGAGGCCACGATGATGGCAAGAGTGATGGACAAATGACCGACTCCCGGGCCGTGGTTCCCAGTTCCCTTCACGCGACGGCAATCATCGATCCAACAGCGTCGATTCCCCCTTCCGCTTCAGTCGGCCCCTATTCGATCATAGGCCCGGGTGTCGTGATCGGTGAGCGGGTCACCATTGACTCGCATGTCCTGATCGAGCGGGATACGACCGTGGGCGATGATTCCCGCATCTGCAAGGGTGCGGTGCTTGGCACGGACCCCCAGGACCTCAAATACGCGGGTGAGCCGACCACCCTCGAGGTGGGAAGCCGCACCACGATTCGCGAGTACGCGACCCTCAACCGTGGCACTATTGACGAGGGCACCACTGTCGTCGGGGACGATTGCCTGATCATGGCCTATGCCCACGTGTCCCATGACTCGCGGGTCGGCAATCATGTCATCCTGGCGAATTCCGTGAATATGGGCGGTCACGTCGTGATCGAAGATTGGGCGATCGTGGGAGGCGTAACGGCGATTCACCAGTTCGTGCGTATCGGGAGCCACTCCTTCGTCGGAGGAGGCTCCAGGCTGCCGCAGGACGTCGCTCCGTACGTGATGGCCGCCGGGAGTCCTTGCGCCGCCTACGGCCTCAATATCGTGGGCCTGAGACGTCGTGGATTCAAGCGCGAGACCATCCGTCAGATCAAAGAAGCCTACCGCCTGGTCTTCCAGTCTGATCTCAACGTCTCGCAGGCGCTGGAGCAGCTGTCCGCCCGGGAAGACCTCATGCCCGAGGTCGAACACATGGTCTCGTTCATAGCGTCCAGCCAGCGCGGTATCACCACAGGATTGCCATGAAGGTCGGTGTGGTCGGAGTGGGCCGACTCGGATCCTCTCACGCGCGGATTCTGGGCGAGATCCCCGCCTGCGAGTTGGTGGGAGTCGCGGACAGCGATGGCGAGCGGGCTCTGCGGGTGGCGAGAGACCTATCCGTGGATGCTCTCGACGCGGCGACTCTCGCGACTCGCTGTGACGCCCTGGTGGTTTCTGTAACCACTTCCGCCCATCACCCGGTGGCCCGGATGGCCCTCGAATCAGGGTGTCACGTGCTGGTGGAGAAGCCGCTCACACCGACACTGTCTGAAGCCGACGACCTGGTGGAGACCGCCGAGCGCCTCGGACTGTTCCTGGCCGTGGGACACGTGGAACGCTTCAACTCGGCAATTCGTGAGGTAGAGCCCCTCCTTCGAGACCCCAGGTACATTTCGTCCCAGCGCCTCGCGACGTTCCAGCCTCGCGGGACGGACGTTCCCGTGATGCTCGACCTGATGATCCACGACATCGATCTGGTACTCGGACTTGTCGACAGTCCCGTCGAATCGGTGGACGCTGTCGGGATCCCCATCTTGACCGACTCGGTGGACATGGCGAGCGCGCGCATTCGTTTTGCCAACGGCGCGTGCGCCGACATCAGCGCCAGCAGGGTATCTGCTGAACGGACCAGGGAGTTGCGGCTCTTCCAGCCTTCTGGCTACTTCAGCCTCGATCTCGCCAAAGGGGAGGGCGAGTACCTTCGCAGGCGAGATGGCGTCGAGCTGGCAGGATTTCCTCAGACACGCGGTGTGGAAGATCTCTCCCTCGCCGATATCGTAGAACGTGTGCCGATCAAGGGAGATGCGGCCGAACCGCTGCGTCTGGAGCTGGAGGCATTCCTCGCCGCGGTGAGCGGCAAGGGAAGCGGCAGCGTTTCGGCGGCTGAGGGACGAGCAGCACTGGAAATCGCCCTCCGAATCGAAAACGAGATCGAGGCATCGGCCAATGTCCCTGTACAAGATCCGCCAGGAACGTAAGAAGCTGGGCGTCGGAGCCAAGCGGGGCCCGCGAACCCTGACGCTCGTGATCCTCCTCATCCTGGTGGTCCTCCTCATGGGCTACCTCAATCGGCTTGTCTGACCGGGCCATCTTCCTGGCCGCCGGAGAGCCGTCGGGTGACCTCCACGGCGCGGAGCTGGCGCGCGAGCTGAAGCGTCGGATCCCGGGCGTGCGCCTGTACGGACTCGGGGGAAGCTCGATGGCCGCGGAAGGCGTCGAGCTGCTCGCAGATCTCGACCAGCTGGCGATCATGGGCTTTGCCGAGGTCGTCCGGCACCTGCCCGACCTGGCCAGACTGCGCCGCAGGGTGAGACGATTCCTCGTCGAGCGGAAGATCGACCTCCTCGTTCCCATCGACTACCCCGGTTTCAACCTTCCGCTGGCCAGGCACGCCAAGCGCAACGGAATTCCCGTACTGTACTACATTGCCCCGCAGGTCTGGGCCTGGCATGAGTCACGTGCCCGCAAACTGGCCCGGGACACGGATCTCGTCTGCGTGGTCCTGCCGTTCGAGGAAGAGCGACTGAGAGAATGGGGGGTGCGAACTCGCTTCGTCGGGCATCCGCTACTGGACAGACAGTCCCGGAATACCGTACCGAGGGACGCCGCTCGCGACCTCCAATTGGGGATCTTTCCCGGGTCCCGCGCTCAAGAGGTAGAGCGATTGCTGCCCACGTTCCTCGAAGCGGGGAGGGAGCTAGCCTCCCGCGTTCCGGGTCTCTCGATCCACGTGGCCCGGGCGAGAGACCTTCCGGAATCCGCATATAGCGACCTGGGAGGGGCCACGCTCGTCGAGACGGAGTCGGTCCTCTGCTCGGCTCGGGTCGCGATCACCAAGTCCGGCACCATCACTCTGCAATTGGCCCTGGCCGGCGTACCCATGGTCGTTGGCTACCGGGTGAATTCGCTTACGTACTCGATCGCGAGACGCCTGGTAAGCGTGGACCACATCGCGTTGGTCAACCTGGTCGCCGGTCGTGGGGTGGTCCCCGAGTTCATCCAGGACGAAGTGACCCCGACCGCCGTTGCTCGGGCCGCCTTGCCCCTTCTTCGCGGCGAAACCGAGGAGAGGCGGCGACAGATCGCGAGCCTGGCGGAGGTGGCGGACCGACTGGGGAGGCCGGGAGCGGCCGCCAGGGTGGCGCAGGAGTGCTCGCGTCTCCTGCCGGCTCGGGCGCCATCATGAAGATCGATCTTGCGCTTCTTGCCGCCAGGTTTGCCGGGCCATCCTTCCTCGTGGCACTGGGCCGCTCGTGGCGATTCCGCGAAGTCAACTCGGCGGCGGAGCCCGTTGCCGGCCGATATCGGGCCGGCGACGGCATCTACGCGCTGTGGCACGCCCAGCAATTGCCGCTCACCATCAGGCACCGGAAGGAAGACATCGCGGTAATCGTAAGCCAGCATCGAGATGGAGAGATCATCTCCCGGATGGTCCAGGGCATCGGTTACCGGACCATTCGCGGTTCGAGCACCCGGGGCGGTTCGGAAGCGCTTCACGAGTTCTCCCGCGCGGCCTCCGAGGGCCATTCTCTGGCGATCACCACCGACGGACCGCAGGGCCCTCCTCGGCGGTGCAAACCGGGAGCTGTGATGGCGGCCGCTCGGACCGGCTTCCCAGTTGTGGCTGCAGCCGCGGCTGCCGTGAACGCATGGAGGTTCGACAGCTGGGACCGTTTCTTTGTTCCCAAGCCAGGCTCGATCGTCTTCCTGAGCTACGGCAATCCGATCCGAGTTCCGCCAGACTTCGGCGGCGACCCGGTTGAAAGCTGGCAAGATCGGATCACACAGGCTCAGAACGCGGCCACTGCGGCTTGTGAGAGAGCCGTGGTCCGGGCCAGAGAGGGCAAGGCATGAAGCCCGGGGCGGGAGTGGAGGACCGAATCGAGGCGCGGATCCGGAGAGCATGGGACGGTCAGCCGGGGGGAGCTCTGCGCATCGCCTCCGCCGCGTACGGAGTCATCGCAGGAACTCGAAATCTCATGTATGACTCGGGTCTATTGGCCTGCCGGAGCTCTCCGGTGCCCGTGGTGTCTGTAGGAGGGCTCACCGCCGGGGGATCCGGCAAGACTCCGATCGCCGCTGACCTGGCCTGCCGACTCGGCGCGGCCGGTGTTCCCACGGCGATCCTGGCACACGGCTTCGAGGACGAGATGGACGTGCACCGCAGGCTCGCCCCTGAAGCGCGGGTGTATGGCTCCCGCAGTCGGGTCCGCCTGGCCCGTCAGGCTGCGGTGGATGGGGCTCAGATCATAGTTCTCGACTCCGGATTTCAGCACCGCCGATTGCACCGAGACCTGGACGTGGTCACTCTCGACGTGGCCTCCGCGAGCAGTCGCCCGGCCCACCTGCCAGCCGGACCTTTTCGTGAAGGTCTGGCGGCCCTTTCGAGAGCCGACATCGTCGTGGTCGTGCGAAGGACGCCAGCGGGCGATGCGTCCGGTTCCGGCATGGCCGAGCCTATCCCACCCCGGTTGCGTGCGTTTCAGGAGGCACCCGACGCCCCGCCATTCGTGCGGGCACGGATTCAGCCCGGTCCCCTGGTCGCCGCCAACATGTCGGGCGGCGACCTCGACCGGCCGCATCCAGCCGTTGCCGTGGCCGGCGTCATGTGGCCCGAGGCGTTCTTCGCGCAGGTGAGAAACACTGTCGCCAGCGAGCCGGAGACCGTCAGCCTCCGCGATCACGCGCGCATCGACGCCTCGCTGGGCGATCGACTGCGGGACATGGCGGGCGCGTCGGGGATCGTGTGTACGCTGAAGGACTCTACGAAACTGGTTGGCGTCCTGGGAGAGTCCGTGCCCATCTGGTATCTTTCGGAAAAGGTCATCTGGGAGGGGCAGGGGTCGTCGCCGATCGTCGTCAGAGCGGCCCTGGCTCTCCTGGACCCGCACACATTCAACCTCAGCGAGGGTCCCGTGGCATGAGCGACTCGGAGAGAATCCAGACCGACGTCCTTGTCGTCGGATCGGGAATCGCCGGGCTGAGCTTCGCTCTCAAGGCATGCCACTACGCGGACGTGGTGGTCGTGACCAAGAAGGAGCGAGTCGAGTCGAATACGAATTATGCCCAGGGCGGTGTCGCGGCCGTGTTCGATCCGGAGGACTCCCACGCGATCCATGTCGCGGATACCCTGGTGGCGGGAGCGGGTCTCTGCCATGGGCGATCGGTGGAAGAACTGGTCCGCGAGGGCCCTGAGCGAGTCAGGGAACTGATGGATTGGGGTGTACGGTTCAGCAGGGAGGACGGGCGAGTTTCCCTGGGGCGTGAGGCGGGGCACAGCGAGCGCAGGATTCTCCACGCCGCCGATCTCACCGGACGCGAGATCGAGCGGGCGCTCCTGGCCGCGGTCGCGGCGGAGCCCCGAATATCGCTCCTCGAGGACCACTTCGTGTGGTCCATAGCGACCGTCATGGACCCCAAGTGGAATCGCGTGCGGTGCGCGGGCGCCCTCGTTCTCGACGTCCATGCTGCGCGCTGGAAAGAGGTCGATGCACGGGCCGTGATGTTAGCGGCTGGAGGAACGGGCTATCTGTACCGGCACACGACGAACCCGGATATCGCGACGGGAGATGGCATCACACTCGGGTACGCGGCCGGGGCGGCCGTAGCGAACCTCGAATTCGTTCAGTTCCACCCCACGGCCATGTACCCGGCGGAAGCAAGGGCCCAGCTCGTATCCGAAGCCGTTCGCGGAGAGGGGGCGGTGCTCACACGAAGAGACGGGGTGGAGTTCATGACTTCGTACCACCCCGCCGGATCACTGGCACCGAGGGACATCGTGGCCCGCGCCTGCGACGCCGAGATGAAGCAGACCGGGGATGGTTTCGTTCTGCTCGACCTCTCGCCCATCGATCCTGCCGTGGTTGCAAGGCGTTTTCCGAACATCGTGCGCGAGTGTGCGGAGCGCGGTATCGATCTCCCGCGCGATCCCATCCCCGTGGTACCTGCGGCTCACTACCAGTGCGGCGGGCTCCTCACGGATTGGGACGGTCGAACGTCCCTGACCGGTCTCTACGCGGCCGGCGAAATTGCCTGTACAGGAGTGCACGGGGCGAACCGGCTCGCCTCGAACTCTCTCCTCGAGGCCGTGGTGTTCTCCCACAGGGCATCGATCCGGCTGGCGGCTGATCTCTACGCGCTCCCGCTGGCTCCCAGCTACTCGTGGACGTTGCCCGAGCTGAAGGCAGCTGGAAACCCTGCGGCCGACGTCGAGCGAGAGATCCGGGATCTGATGTGGCACAAGGTCGGAATTGTCAGGTCCGACGACCGGCTCGAGGGAGCCCGCGCCCAAATCCATGACTTGTCACGGGATCCGATCCTCAGGGACGGTACCGGACCGGGAGCCATGCGCGCCCGCCAGGCCGAGTTCATGCGCGAAGTGGCGACCCTGATCGTGCGCTGCGCCCAGCGTCGGCGGGAGAGCAGGGGACTCCACTTCACGGAGAGCCATCCGCGAAGGGACAACGAGCACTTCCTGCGCGACACGGTCCTGGCCCGATGATAGGATCTCAGGCCTCATGAAATTGGTCGTGCTGGCGGTCGGACCGCCCCGGGATCGACACATGGCCTCGTTGATCCAGGACTATGAGACTCGCGCCCGACACTACTTTCGGCTCGAGACCGTCGAGGTTCCGGCGGCGACTGGAGTGGGAGGGACACCAGAAACCGTGCGCGCGAGAGAAGCCGAGCATTTGAGAAAACGGTCTCCGGATGGCCTGGAGACATGGGCGTTATCCCGCGACGGAAAGCACGTGAGTTCCCAGGAGCTCGCCTCGACCCTGTCGGACATGGCGACCTATGGCCACGCGGGCGTCGCGTTCCTGATCGGGGGTGCCTACGGCCTCGAAGAGGGGCTTCTGGGTGACTGCTCCCGTCGGCTGGCTCTTTCCCGAATGACACTGCCGCACGAGATGGCCCGGCTGGTTCTCGCCGAGCAGATCTACCGGGCAGGCACGATCCTGCGCGGCGAGCCATACCACAAGGGCGGGTCCCGGTGACCACGACGAAGCCGACTCGCGAGTGGTTTCGGGATTGGTTCGGCGAGGAATACCTGTCTCTCTACCCGCACAGGGACGAGCGGGAGGCTGGCCAGGCCGTTGCCCTGTTCTGTGATGTCTCCTCCCCGAGACCCGGGGTCCGAGTACTCGATCTGGCCTGCGGGGCCGGCAGACATTTGCGGGAACTGAGGAGAGCCGGCCTCGATGCGACGGGGCTGGACCTCTCTCGGACTCTGCTGCGATCTGCTCGATCCAGCGTGGCGACCGACCCGCTCGTGCTCGGTGACATGCGCCAGCTCCCGTTCGCCGGCGCAGCCTTCGAGGGACTGACCAGCTTCTTCACCTCCTTCGGCTACTTCGGAGATCCGGCCGATGATCGACGAGTGCTTCGGGAAATGGCCCGGGTCCTAGCTCCAGCCGGCGCGTTCATGCTGGACTTCCTGAACGCTGCCCGGGTCCGCAGCGAGCTCGTCCCGGAGGACAGTCGTGAGGTCGAGGGCAAGCGTGTCGTCCAGTTCCGCGAAATCGTCGACGGTGTGGTCGTGAAGCGAATACGGATCGAGCCACTGGGTGAGGGACCCGTCCGACGTTTCGAAGAGCGGGTTCGCCTGTACACCTGTGAGCCGTTGGTGTCGTTGCTGGCCGATGTCGGCCTCACGACGCTGCACCGGTTCGGCGACTATCGGGGAGGCTCGTTCTCGGATCGCTCCCCACGCCTCATATTGGCCGGTCGGCTGGACTCGGCGGGAGAGAGGACGGCGTGAGTCATCTGCACCTCGAACGGGAGGGCATCGGCGCGCCCGACGGGCTGGTTTCGAGCCTTCTCGCGGGAGACCCTGAGGCGCTCAGCCTCTTTCCCCCGGGGGGGGTCGGAATGGAAGGGAGCCCGGGCCGCCTCGAACTTCCCTTCGAGTCCGCTCTGGGTGCGGAGGCGTTCCATTGCCCGGATCCCGGCTCTCGCGAGCGGCTCGCATCGGTCCTCTCCGGCGAGGGACTCGTCGTGACGACCGGACAGCAGCCGCAGCTCTTCGGTGGGCCTCTGTACGTGCTGTACAAAGCCCTTTCGGCCGTGCAGGCGGCGGCCGACCTGGAGCGCCGACTCGGCACTGCTTGCCTGGCCGTGTTCTGGGTCGCTGGAGACGACCATGACTGGCAAGAGGTCGCATCGGTCGGATTCCTGGACAAAGAAGGCCATCTGCGCGGCCTGAGCCTTCAGGCGGCGCCACACCGGGCCGGGCGATCGGTAGGGCCCTCTGAACTGCCGATCGAAATCCGGGAGCTGACCCGCGATTTCGTGAACTCGCTCGAGACACAGGAGGCGGGGGAACGGTGGTTGAGAATCCTGCAAGACCACTACATACCCGGTCGCTCGTTCACGGAAGCCTTCATCGGAGCCGCGTCGTCCTGGATGAGAGGCCTCCCGATCGCCTTCCTGGACTCGGCTCACCCCGACGTCCGACGTGCCTCGAGTCCGTTCGTGCAGAAGGTCATCGAGGAGCGGGTGGCCGTGGACGACGCGCTGCGGCGGGGGACGGCTGCGGTCGCCGGACTCGGCCATCGGGTCCAGCTCACGCATGCGGAGAGCGCGATACCCCTGTTTCGCGAAGGGGTCGGTGGCAGGTACCGACTCCGAGGAGTCTCCAGCCGCGTCCAGATCGACAGGGAGGGGAACTCCTTGGACGTCATCGACCTGGTCGCCGAGGCCGGAGCGGAGCCGGGACGATATAGCCCGTCGGCAGGGCTTCGCCCGGTCCTGGAGTCCTGGTTGCTTCCCGTCGGAGCTACGGTCCTGGGCCCAGGCGAAATCGCGTACTGGTCTCAAATCGGCCCTACCTTCGACACGCTCGATGTGCCGATGCCGCTGATACTCCCTCGCGGCTCGTGGCGCGTCGTCGAGCCGCGCGTCGCCCGGCTTCTCGAGAAGACGGGGGTGTCGGCTGACGACCTCCGCGACGGGGGCGCCGCCGCCGCGATCGACCTCGTCGAACGCAGCCGGCCGCGAGCTGTGGTGGAGTCGCTTCTCAAGTTGGAAGACCGGGTCGAAGAAGAGTTTGACAACCTGGAAAGTGCGGTGGCCTCCGACCTTCCGGCCCTTCGGTCCGCCGTCGGGAAGAGCCGAAGCCAGGCCTTCTCATCCCTGGCGAACCTCAGAAAGACCCTCGACCGCGCCACCCGGGACCGGGAAGCGACCGCGCTCGGGCAGTTGAGGCGGGCAGCGACGAATCTCTATCCCGACGGTATCCCGCAGGAGCGGGCGATGGCGACCTGGGTCTACCTGGCTCGTCACGGCGACACGTTCCTCGATGCGGTGCGCGCGGCGGCGCTGCAACCGTCAGCGCAGGACGACGCGGCCCGAGAAGGCGGCGTTGCTGGGGCTTCACCGGCGGATTAGGTTAGCCAGCGTTCCGTGCGCCGCGATCGTTTTCGCGGCCTTTGACTGACCTTCGACAGGTGGTTGGCTTGCACTGGGCTGTCATCATCGGGCTCGTCCTCATGATTCCGATCCTCGCGATCGTCCTGGATTCGTCTGTCGGACAGGCGTGGGCCAATCGCATCGCCAGGGACGACGAGGACGGGAAGTCTCCGGAGATCGACACCCGTGTCCAAGAGCTGGAAGCGGAAGTCAAATACCTGACCGAGAGCATGGAGAGTCTCCGCGAGGAAACGGAGTTCGTGCGCCGGTTGGTCGAAGGAAGCGGCGAAGACGACGCTTCCCGCCTCGGGCCGGGTGAGTGATACGGGCTCTGCCGCTGAAGTCCCCCCCGGTGTACCGATCGAGGAACACCGGCTGAACCCGTTCCGTCGACGGCCAGCTACGGCGGTCGGGGCCGGCATCTTGCTCAGCCGGATCACTGGCCTCGCCCGCGACAGTGCGGTCGCGACTTTCCTCGGGACCAACCTGCTCGCCGACGCCTATTTCGCGGCTATCAAGATCCCCAACATCATCCGGAACCTCCTCGGAGAGGGCACTCTATCCGCCGCGTTCGTGCCCGTCTATTCGGAGACCCTCGAGAAGCACGGCTCGTCAGGCGATCAGCCCGCGCGCCTCGCGTCGTCGGTACTGGGCATCGTCCTGACCGCCGCGGTGCTCCTGAGCGCTCTCGGCGTGATCCTGGCTCCCTGGATCACGAACCTGGTGATGTGGGGTGCGGGGGATGAAACTCGACGAATCACCACGGAACTCGTTCGGATTCTCTTCCCGATGTCCGGGGCCCTCATCGTGGGAGCCTGGTTCCTCGGAGTCCTGAACAGCCATGGGAAGTTCTTCCTCCCATTCGTCGCTCCGACAATCTGGAACCTGTCCCAGATCGCCGGCCTGTTCCTGGCGCAAGCTGCCGGCAGCCAGAAATTCGCTCATGCGCTCGCCTGGTCGGCTCTGGTCGGGAGCCTGCTTCAGGTCGCGGTGCAGGTCCCCGCGGCCCGAAAACTCACGGGATCCGTTCGCCCGACGGTCTCCTGGAATTGGGAGCCGGTGCGTCGCGTGGCTCGCAACACCCTGCCCGTGATCTCGAGCCAGGGGATCTTCCAGATTTCGACGCTGGTCGATATCTCGCTGGCCACTCTCATCGGAACGAGCGCCATGTCGGCGCTCGGATTCTCACAGAGACTGATCTATCTGCCGATCAGTCTCTTCGGGATTTCTGTGGCGGCGTCCTCGCTGCCCGAGATGTCGAGAGACGCAACCGCAGTCCGGCTACGGCCGCGCCTGGTAAACGGGTTCTTCCAGATCCTGTTCTTCGTGCTCCCCGCGGCCGTCTTCTTCCTGCTGTTCGGGGACCTGGTCATCCGGGTGATCTATCAGCACGGTGCATTCTCCGAGTCGAGTACGGCCCTCGTGGCGGCCGTACTCGGTACGTACGCCCTCGGGCTGGTGGCATCCAGTTCGTTGAAACTGTTCGCCAGCGGCTTCCACGCCCTCCAGGACACTCGCACGCCCATGATACTCGCCGCGATTTCGGTGACCTTGGGCATTGCGCTCGCCGTATTGCTCACGCTCGTCGGTCGGGAGCGCCTGCCGGATCCCTACCGAGCGTACGCAGCTATGGGCATCGCGTTGGGAGGAGCGGTGGGAGCATGGACCAATCTCCTCTTGTTGTGGACCATACTCGGGCGCAGGATCGGGAGGCTTTTCGATTCCAAGGCGGCGAAGGCCGCGATCAGGCTGGCCGCCGCGGCACTGGCGGCAGCCCTGGCGGCTGTCGCCGTCCGGGGGTGGTTGGGACCACGGTGGTCCGGTTCCGGCTTCGTCGCCGACCTTGCGCTCTTGTTGGCGGTTGGTGCCGCCGGTGCGGGGCCCTACCTGCTGATCGCGAGACGACCACCGGTCATACTCCCTGAGGAGGGGCCGGTAGGGTGACCGGTGAACTTCTGCACGAGCAGCTGAGGGCCCTTCCCAGTCGACCGGGCGTCTATCTGTTCCGGGACGGGGACGGCCGAATCCTGTACATCGGGAAAGCCACGTCTCTGCGGAGCCGGGTGCGCAGCTACTTCGGCGGTGCGGCCGACCGGTCGTTCAAGCTGCGAGAGCTGTCGCGTAGTACCGCCTCGGTCGAGACCTTTGTGGTGGCGTCGGCAGCTGAAGCCCTCCTGTTGGAATCGAACCTGATCAAGGAGCACGCGCCGAAGTTCAATATCCAGCTCCGGGACGACAAATCCTTCCCCTACGTCAAGGTGACGATGCATGAGCCCTTTCCTCGCGTCCTGGTAACCCGGCGTCTCGTGCGGGACGGATCACGCTACTTCGGACCGTTCACCGATGTCGGAGCGATGCGCCGGGCCCTGCGGATGATCCGTCAGATGTTCGTTGTGCGCAGTTGCCACTATGACCTTCCGCGAGACGCTCCGGATCGGCCCTGCCTGGACTTCTTCATCGACCGCTGCAAGGCCCCTTGTGTCGGGAAGCAGACCCGGACGGAATACCGCGAGATGATCGATCAGATCCTGGAAATACTCTCCGGGCACACCGGCCGACTGAAGAAGGATGTGCGCCGCCAGATGGATGAGGCATCCGGAAGCCTGGACTTCGAACGGGCGGCTGGACTTCGCGACATACTCCGCGGTCTGGGTTCCATGGAGAAGCGCCAGGCGTCCATTGATTTCCGCGGCGGTGATCGAGATGTCCTCGGCGTCGCGAGGAGCGGAGACCAGGCCTGCTGTCTGTTTCTCCGCGTACGTGAAGGCAAGCTGCTCGGCCGCTACGTGCACTTCCTTCTGATCGGGGAGGGGATTGACGATGCCGCGGCGCTGGTGTCGGCCGCGATCAAGGGTGGATACTTGAAGCAGGATGATCTCCCCCCCGAACTGCTGGTTCCGGTGGACTTCGAGGATCGCTCGTTGATCGAGTCGATTCTTGCCGAACGCCGGGCGGGACCGTTCCACGTCCGGGTACCGCAGCGGGGCACGAAGCGCCGCCTCGTCGAGATGGCCGAGGGAAACGCCGCTCACATCCTGACAGAGCGCACCGCGCTCGAGGCCAACCTGACCGGTGCCACCGTGCCGCCGCCGGGGGCCCGTGAGCTGGCCGCGGCTCTGGGGCTGGAGTTCCCGCCGCGAGACATAGCCTGCTTCGATATTTCCACGCTGAGCGGCCGGGAATCAGTGGGCAGTGCTGTCTGGCTACGCGACGGCGCTCCACGAAAGAAGGAGTATCGGCGTCTTCGCATTCGGGAGACGGAGGACGGAAAGACGGACGATGTCTCCATGATGCAGGAAGTCGTCGGACGCTACTTCTCCCGCCGGGTCACGAGGGACGAGGCGATTCCCGACCTGGTCGTGATCGATGGCGGGAAGGGCCAATTGGGGGCGGCACAGCACGCGATGGAGAGCGCCGGGGTGTCGGACATCCCCGTGGTGGCCCTCGCCAAGCGCCACGAGGAAGTGTACGTGCCAGGCATGCGGGAGCCACTGCACCTCGATCGCCGCAACCAGGGGCTTCGCTGGCTACAGAGAGCCCGGGACGAGGCGCACCGGTTCGCGGTCGACTACAACCGGAAGCTGCGTAAGCGCCGCACTCTCCGATCAGAACTCGCCGAGGTCAGTGGCGTGGGCCCGTCTCGGGAGAAGGATCTGCTTCGGGAGTTCGGTAGCCTGGAGCAGATTCGAAAGGCCAGCGTCGCAGAGCTGACCAGGGTGCGGGGGGTCGGGCCGGCGACGGCAAGACGCATCCTCGAGGAGTTGTCGAGAACGGCACCGGAGTGAACCCCGAGGGGACGCCGACCCGGGAAACATGTGGGGCCGTTGAGCGTACTAGACTACTCGGGGCTTGCAACCGGGGGCGCGCGGTGGCAGGATGGCTCCGAACTTCTAGCGGTGCTGCCCGGGCGGAGCGGCGCCGGGGCTCGAATGCGGGTCGCGAAGTGGAATTCGCCAAAGATCGCTAGTGCGCTGCAAATATGAAACTTGAGGTCATTATGCTCAGAAATTCGTTGAGGTATGGAGTAGCAGCCGGACTGATCGCGACTTTCGGTTTGCCCGCGGGTCTGCTTGCCCAGGAGTGCGCTGAGAAGGGAAATCAGCACACACGGGGCGCCGATGTCGAACTCAGCTATGCGGCTCGACGCGACGATCCGCAGCCGAAAGAAAAGCGTTACGCCAGGGCCATCGCGACGCTCGAGGACGAGCTGACAGAGCCCGATCCGTTGCCGCGGGCCTTTCTCCTCGCCGGGACCTCCTATCTCGGTTTGAGAGACTACGCTGGTGCCGATTCGATGTTTGCCACGCTCGAGAGCCTGGAGCCCGCATGCGCGGACCTCGTCAACGAGCTGAGGTTCAACGCCTGGGTACCCCTTTACAACATGGGCATCAACTCGTTGCGGGCCGGCGACCAGGACGCGGCGCTGGAGGCCTTCCTGCAGGCGAACGTGATCTACTCCGACTCTCGGTCTCTGACCAACGCGGCTAACATCTACCAGCAGCAGGGCGACAACGCGAAAGCGATGGAGATGTACGGGACGGTGCTGGAGTCTGGTGGTGAGCCCGACATGGTCCGCGCTGCGAGCATCAACATGGCCGAGCTGTTGAGGACGGACGGCCGTGACGAAGAAGCGCTGGCGATCTACTCGGACTACGCTGACGCCAACCCTGACGATGTCCTCGGACTGCTCAACTATGCGGTCGCCCTCATGGCCGCCGGAGACCAGGAGTCCGCGGAGCAGTTGTTCACCCAGCTCCTCGTTCGCGACGACCTGAGTTTCAGGCAATGGTCGCAGGTGGGCATCGGGCTGTACCGCGCGCAGGACTTCGTGCAGGCTGCCGTGGCCTTTGAGCGGGCACACGAGATGAACCCGCTCAACAAGGAGACGATGGAGAACCTGGCGAACACCTACTACCAGGCGGAACGCTACGAAGAGCTCATCCCTGTGGCGGGAGAGCTTGTCGAACGCTACCCGTTCGAGTCGGTCAACTACAACCTCCTGGCCAACGCCCACCGAGAGCTCGAGGATGCTGACGCGGCGCTGGCCCTGCTGGAACAGAAGGATGCCCTGGAGTTCGAGTTCCTGCGCTCCCAGCTTGCCGCCGTCTCCGAGGGCGTGTATAGCGTCGAGGGCCAGGTGATGAACAAGAGCGCCGCCGTGGGCCTGGAGGTCACGGTTCCGGTCGATCTGCTGGGTGAGGGCGGACAGGTGGTGACGAGTGAGGAGTTGCTGATCACTCTTCCGGCCGAGGGGGAATCGACGTCGTTCCTTCTGCAATTCCAGATCGAGGAGCCCGTTTCAGGCTTCCAGTACGGTTCGGGCGGCGACTCCTGAGTCTCGGATTCGTCGAGAGACGGGCGGGGATCCGTAAGTGGATCCCCGCCCGTTTTTTCATCTGGGGTCACGCGTGCCACGAGTTGGAGGCGGGACTCCCCACGGGTATATTGCGCCCGGCCAATCTCGGGGCACATGTCATATCAGAGGGGACACTGAATGGTCCGAGTCGCGCGGGTAAGGCGTAAGTCGATCGGCGCCGACCTGGAGATCCCTCCCGGAACAGCGCTCATCTCGGTAAACGGACGCGAACTCCGCGATTCCCTTGACCTCCGCTTCTATGAAGCCGACGCCGAGGTCCAGCTGGAGGCCCGCCTGCCCTCCGGTCAGTCGGTGACCTACGACATCGAGAAGCACCCTGACGAACCTCTAGGGCTCATACCCGAACTCGACAAGGTGCGCCGCTGCACGAACGCGTGTCCGTTCTGCTTCGTGAAGGGCAATCCGAAGGCGAGCCGGTTGAGGCAGCCGCTGTACGTAAAGGACGACGACTATCGTCTCTCGTTCATGTTTGGTCACTACGTGACCCTGACGAACCTCCGGGACGACGATTGGGAGCGCATCTTCGAGCAACGTCTCAGCCCGCTGTATGTGAGCGTGCACGCGACGGACCCCGCGGCCAGGCTTCGCATGCTCATCAACCCCAGGGCAGCGATGATCGGCGAGCACCTGGACCGTCTCGCGGCGGGATCGATCCAGGTGCACGCGCAGGTCGTGCTCTGCCCCGGGATCAACGACGGCGAGATCCTGGAGCGCACGATTGCGGATCTGTACTCGCGCGAACGCCAGGTGCTGTCGCTCTCGATCGTGCCGGTCGGGCTGACGGCGTTCAACGCGGACCGGGGTGTCCGGACGCTCACTCCCGAGGAGTGCGGCCGAGCTCTAGCGGCGGTGGACGCGATTCGCCAGCGTGCCGTCGGGGAGCGGAGCCGGGCCTGGTGCTACGCGGCCGACGAGATGTTCCTGCAGGCGGGCCTGGCACTTCCTGATCCGGAGTACTTCGACGACCATGAACTGGTCGCGAACGGGGTCGGCGCGGTATCCGCGCTGACGGCGGCCGTCCGCTCGGACCTCCCGGAACTCCCGTCGCTGAGGGGGAAGAAGGTCGTGCTCGTCACGGGGACGTCGATGAGACCCTACCTGGCCGAGCTGGCCGCCGAGATTTCGCACTTCACGGGCGCGTCCGTGACCACGGTGGCCGCTCACAACTCGCTCTACGGCCCCATGGTCACGACGGCGGGCCTGCTGGCGGGAGCGGACCACGCCCGGGCGTTCGATTCGCACCGCGACTTCGACCTAGCTCTGTTCAGCCGCACAGCTCTGAACGATCGGGACCTCTTTCTTGACGACCTGTCCCTCTCCGAATTGAGACGGGACTTTCCCGAGCTGAGGATATCTCCATCGGAGCACGTGACGGACACGCTGCTGGCGCTGTAGGTCTTCCGACCGTTGCGATCGTGGGTCGACCTAACGTGGGCAAGTCGACGTTGTTCAACCGAATCCTGGGTCGACGCGTCGCCATCGTTGCCGAACGCAGCGGGGTGACGCGAGACCGGCAGTTCGCCGAAGCCGAGTGGTCCGGCAGGGACTTCCTGCTGGTCGATACCGGAGGCATCAGCGACGTACCCGAAAGACCTCTGGACCGCGAGGTACGGGAGCAGGTCATCGAGGCCATAGAGCGCGCCCAGGCGATCGTGCTCGTCACGGATGGACGAGCCGGAGTGCATCCCGTCGATGAGCACGTTGCGGACCTACTTCGTCGATCGGGTCGCCCCGTGATCCTGGCCGTGAACAAGCTGGATGATCCTGCCGGGGCCGTGGCGCAGCACGAGTTCCATGCGCTGGGTCTCGGCGAGCCCGTCCCGGTTTCGGCGCTCAGCGGGAAGGGAAGTGGAGACCTTCTGGATCGGGTGGTCGAGGCGCTGCCCGACCTCGAAGAGCTGGAAAGCACGCCGGTGGGGCTCAGGTTGGCGGTGATCGGGAAGCCGAACGTCGGGAAGTCCAGTTTCGTCAATCGCCTGCTCGGGGAAGACCGAGTCCTGGTCCATGACGAGGCGGGTACCACGCGAGACGCGATCGATACGTACCTGGACTTCGAGGGTGAGAGGATCTGCCTCATCGATACCGCCGGACTGCGTCGTCGCTCACGTGTCGATGACGATGTCGAGTTCTATAGCCGGCTGCGCGCCACGTCGGCCATTCAACGCGCCGATGTCTGCCTGCTCGTCGTCGATTGCGCCGCCGGGGTCACGAATCAGGACTTTCGTATCGGTGAAGAGGCGTGGAACGCCGGGCGGGGACTCGTATTTGTAGCGAACAAGTGGGATGTGATCGACGACCGGGGCCCGGACGCGCTCGCGGTATTCGAGAAGGATCTTCGCGAGCGAGCTCACTATCTGCGATGGGTACCGATCGTCACCACCTCGGCCCTGTCCGGGAAACGGGTTCGGAGAGTCATCGAACTTGCGAGGGAAGTACGGGCCGAGCGATCCCGCAGGATACCCACTGCCGAGGTGAACCGTGTGGTGAGGAGTCTCGTGGCGCGCAAGCAGCCACCTCAGGGCGCCCGGGGTGACGTCAGGATATACTACGGCAGTCAGGTGGGAGTGGAGCCACCTGTCTTCGTTCTGTGGTCGAATCGTCCCAAGGACTTGAAGACGTCGTATGTGCGCTACGTGTCGAACGGCTTTCGAAGAGAATGGGGTTTCGTCGGGTCACCCATCCGGATTTCCGTTCGTCATCGAAGCGAGAGGGATCGTGACTCGTGACGATGTTCGGGTGCGGGTGAGAGCCCCGTGACAGTCCTTCTGCTAACCCTGGCCGCCTACCTGATGGGCTCGTTCCCCTCGAGCTACCTGTTGGGACGCCTGCGCGGAATCGATCTTCGCGAGCACGGCAGCGGAAACCTGGGGGGCACGAACGCCTACCGCGTCATGGGGCTCGGTGCCGGGGTGCCGGTCGTGCTCGCGGACGTCGCCAAAGGTTTCGTCCCCGCGTACTTCTTTCCCGCCTGGGACGGCGTCGCTCTCGCCGACCTGGCGCTTCTGTACGGTCTGGCTGCGATCACCGGACACGTTTGGTCCGTGTTCATGCGGTTCCGGGGTGGCAAAGGAGTCGCGACTGGCGCGGGGGTGTTGGTGGCCCTCGCCCCGACATCAGCGCTGATCGGTCTTCTCGTGTGGATAGGGATCGTCTCGATCACGCGGTACGTGTCGGTCGCTTCCATCGCCGCCGCGACTCTCGTCCCGGTTGCGGCCTGGCTTACGGACGAAGCGACATCCACCGTGCTGTTCTGCGCGGCCGTCGCCATCTTCGTCTGGTGGACGCACCGGGACAATCTCGGCAGACTGGTCCGCGGTGAGGAGAACCGGTTCGGGCAGACCCCGGACGCTTCGCAACCCTCGATGCAGGAAGGTGACCGTGCAGACTGACCGGATAGCCGTCCTGGGTGCAGGCAGCTGGGGCACGGCGCTGGCCAACGTGCTGGCCTCCAACGGACATGCCACCCGGCTCTGGGCCTACGAGTCGGCAGTCGCGGATGACGTCACAGGCAATCGGCGGAATGACAAGTACCTGCCGGATATCGACCTGCATCCTTCCCTGGACGCGACGGCCGATATGGGGGAGGCCCTGGACGGAGCCGGCGTCGTCGTCTCGGTCAGTCCCTCGCACGTCGTCCGTTCCGTGATGCAGGAGGCAGGCTCCCACCTCGCAGGGAACCGCCCGCTGATCGTCAGTGCGTCGAAGGGCATCGAGATCCACACCGATCTGCGGATGAGCGAAGTACTGTGCGAGGTGCTTGGGGAGGAGACAGCCGGCGGCTGTGTAGTGCTGTCCGGACCCAGTTTCGCGGCCGAGCTGGCCCGTCGGCTGCCAACGGCCGTCACTCTCGCTTCCGCCGACGCGAGCAACGCCCAGCATGTCCAGGGTCTGTTCCAGAACGATCACTTTCGGCTTTACACCCAGGCGGACCTCATCGGTACGGAACTCGGTGGCGCTCTCAAGAACGTGATCGCCCTGGCGGCCGGAATCAGCGATGGACTTGGTCTGGGGACGAACGCCCGAGCCGCGCTGATGACCAGGGGACTCGCGGAAATCGGCCGACTGGCTGAGCGGCTGGGCGGCGAGGGTGCGACTCTCGCCGGTCTCGCCGGGGTTGGCGATCTTATCCTCACGTGCACCGGCGACTTGAGCCGGAATCGCACGGTGGGGCTCGCCGTCGGTCGAGGTCAGAACCTGGACGAAGTGCTTGCCGGTATGACTGCGGTGGCCGAGGGAGTGCGCACCACAGAGGCTGCCCGAGACCTGGCCGGTCGCCACGGGGTGGAAATGCCCATCGTGGGGGCCGTATACTCTATTCTCTACGACGACGTGGACCCCAGGCGGGCGCTCGCCCTCCTGATGTCCCGAGAACCCAAGCCCGAGCGCTGGAGTTGAATTCGGTGGAAGACCGCATCGCCCCGAAGGAGTACTACTCGATTGGTGAGGTGTGCGAACTCACCGGACTGAAGCCGCACGTACTGCGTTACTGGGAGACCCAGTTCCCGGCTCTGAAGCCGTCGAAGAACCGTGCCGGCAACCGAGTCTACCGGCGGAAGGAGATCAAGCTGGTGCATTTGCTCCGGCACCTTCTCTACGCGGAGAAGTACACGATCGACGGAGCCCGCCATAAGCTCGACCAACTGCGCAAGGAAGGGAAGCTTACGAGAGCCGCCCGGGTGGCGTGGGACCGAGAGACGGTCCGCGACCTGAGACGTGAGGCGGACGGTCTCCTGGACCTGCTGACCCTCGGCGAATGATCGCGGGCAGAGAAGACAGCCAGACCCCTTCCGTGGACCACCCGAGAATTCTCTGCACCAACGACGATGGAATCCACGCGATAGGTCTCAAGACCCTGATTGACATCGCCTCGGGCCTCGGCGAGGTACAGGTCGTAGCGCCGGACCGCGAGCAGAGTGCCACCAGTCACTCACTTACCGTCCATAGACCGCTTCGGGCTACCCGCACTCCCGAGGGATATCACGTGATCGACGGCACACCCACCGATTGCGTCCTCATCGGCATCAATCAGCTTCTGGACACAGTCCCCGACTTCGTGCTGTCCGGAGTCAACCACGGTCCGAACATGGGAGAGGACGTTCTCTACTCGGGAACGGTGGCAGCCGCCATGGAGGGAACGATCCTCGGAATCCCGGCGATAGCCATTTCCTATTCGAATCGTGCTGCGGAACGAATTCCCGGATACGCCGACGTTCTCACCGACCTGCTCGGTTCGTTGATCCGGCGCGAGGACTTCCCCGAGGAGACGTTCTTCAACGTAAACCTTCCCGACATTCCGCCCGATGAGCTAAAAGGGATACGGGTGACCACGCTCGGACGGCGGGTGTACTCCGACTCTCTCACCCGGCGGGAGGATCCATCGGGCCGGGAGTACTTCTGGATCGGTGGTGGTGTCTCGAGCTGGACGGGACGGGATGATTCCGACTTCCGCGCCGTCCAGGCCGGCTACGTCTCGGTCACACCGCTTCACCTCGACCTCACCAACTACCGCCTGATCAGCGAGGTTCGCTCTTGGATGCTGGGAGGATAGACCCTGCGTACCGTAGGGATCGGCGACGCCTGATCGAGGGTCTCCAGGCGGCAGGGGTTCAGGACCTGGCTATACTGCACGCCTTCGATGCCATACCCCGGCATATGTTCGTTCCGGACGCGGTTCGTCACCGATCGTACGACGATGTCGCTCTGCCGCTGGGCTATGGGCAGACAATCTCGCGACCCGGGGCGCACGCTCTGCACCTGGGACTGGCCGATCTCACAGGAGACGAAAGGGTGCTCGAGATCGGGACGGGGTCGGGGTATCAGACCGCTCTGCTGAGCCAACTCGCAGGCCACGTGTATTCCGTGGAGACGGTACCCGAACTCTCGGACCTGGCGGAGGCACGGTTGAGAGACCTCGGCCTGAAGAACGTGACCACCCGATCCGGGGACGGAAGCGCCGGCTGGCCTGAGCATGCTCCGTTCCACGTCATCCTGTGCGGCGCAGCAGCACCCCGCGTACCCCAGCCGCTGGTCGATCAACTCGTTCCCGGCGGCCGATTGATCATCCCTGTGGGCGACGACTCAGGGCAGCACCTCGTCCGCGTCACCCTCGAGACCGACGGACAAATGAGAGAAGAGTCGGTGGACAGCGCGCGCTTCGTACCACTCACCGGGGAAGAGGGATGGTGAACGCTACGACTCCCGACGGGTTTGGTCGATGACCGAAATCCTGATTGAATACGTCCAGATTGGCGCCGAGCTCGGTCGCACATGGGGCCCGCTGATCGTTCTCGTCCTCATGGCGGTCGAGAGTTCGTTCATACCGTTTCCATCGGAGGTCGTCATGATTCCGGCCGGCTTCATGGCCGCACGGGGCGAGTTTCTCCCGCCTGATCCTCTGGCTGGACTCGTCGTTGCCGTGATCGCCGGCATCCTGGGCTCTCTCGCTGGCGCGTTCATCAACTACGGCCTCTCGCTGAGGCTCGGCAGGCCTTTTCTCTATCGGTACGGACGTTACTTCTTTCTGTCCCCCTCGAGCCTCGAGCGCGCCGAAGAGCTGTTCAGGCGCCACGGAGAGATCACGACGTTCGTCTGCCGCCTCATCCCGGCTGTCAGGCAGCTTATCTCCATTCCTGCAGGTCTCTCGCAGATGCGTTTCGGGCGGTTCGCGCTGTTCACCGGGCTCGGCGCGGGGATCTGGGTGGCCATTCTCGGGCTGGCTGGATTCGCGCTGGGAAAGGGGACCCGGGATATGAGCTACGCGGAGCTCGTCCCCGCCGGCGAGGCCCTGATCGGAGACAACCTCGTGTGGATATTCGGCGGCCTCGCTCTGATCATCGCCATCTACATCTGGGTGCATCGACGGGTCATGCACGGTGGCTCGCATTGACTGATCCGCCGCACGCACCCTAGTTTCTCGTGCTTCTCCCGGGGAGGAATCCGTATCCACCCGGGTGGGATGACAAATGCGGCTTGCGTGGAATCGACAAAAACTGACGTAAGTTATTATACAACAACAGTTTACGCTCCCGTCACACCCTGCGGGCGCTGCCCATACTGAAAGGCGTTGCGGCAAGACATGGCTAAGCAAATGGCTCGCGAGAAGCGGCCCGAGCAGCTCGACACCGAAGATCACGTCACCGAACGGGTTCTCGAAGCCGCCGCGTGGGCGGAAAACCACCGCCGGGTGGTAATCGCGGGCGGGATTCTGCTGGTTCTGGTTGTCGCCGCGGCGTTCTACTACCAGGACTACCGGAACAAGCTGGTGGAGAGGGCGTCTGTTCGGCTGCAGGAGATCCAGATCTCATCGCAGTCCGTCGACATCGAGACCATTCGGTCCGAACTGCGGATCTTCATCGACCAGTACTCCAGCACACCGTACGCCGACCAAGCACGGGTAGCCTTGGGAGACCTCGAATTGCGGCGGGACAGCCTGGGGCTTGCGATCCAGGCGCTCGAACCCGTCGCGGATCTGGGCACCTCCAACCCACTCGCGTTCACCGCCATGAAGATGATCGCCGCAGCGTACGAACAGGGTGGCGACACGGATCGGTCGCTTCAGTGGTACGAGCGGGTGTCATCCGAGGCGTTGTTCGACTACCAGCGCCACTTCGGGATGGCGGAGCAGGCGCGGCTTCATACCGTTGCCGGGCGGTACGCAGACGCGGCCAACCTGTATGAGCAGCTGGTAGCGGAAGTCGACGAGGATCCGGCGGGCCAGGTGGTCTACGGTGTCCGTCTGGGAGAAGTACGGACACTCGCCGAATTCGGCGCCGCGCCGCCCGCAGCACTTCCGGCGGTGTCATTGCAGCCGGCGGCGACTGACGATTCCGCCGACGGAGCTGAGACAGGTGCCGAGGACGCACAGGCCGAGACCGAGGGTGAAGCGCAGGGGGAAGGCAGCTAGCCACCCTCCCTCGATCGCTACCGCATGTTTATGGCGCATAAGGTACGTTATGTTAACTAACGCCACCGACCACCCGCCGGACCCTGTTGCACTCGGGGGGCTCGATCACGACTTCCCCGCCGCCAAACCAGGCCAGGAGGCCGTGAATCCTCAGAGGCGACCGAACAGCGAAGAAAATCGCAGGGCCCACACTCGCCACACCGCCTCGCGGACGATCGCCCTGGACATCTTGCTTTCGCCTTCCGTCCGGTCCACGAATACGATCGGCACCTCCCCCAGGCGGAAACCCTTCTTCCACGCACGGAAGTCCATCTCGATCTGAAAAGCGTACCCGGTCGACGCGACCTTCGAAAACTCGATCGCTTCGAGCACTTCGCGTCGGAAGCACTTGAAGCCGGCCGTGGCGTCCGACAGTGGAAGTCCGGTCACCACGCGCGCGTACTTGTTCGCAAACCAGGAGAGCAAGAGGCGACTCATCGGCCAGTTGACGACGTTGACCCCGCTCACGTAGCGAGAACCGATCACCAGGTCCAACTCCCCCTCCACCGCTCCGAGCAGTTCGGGGAGGTACTTCGGGTCATGAGAGTGATCCGAGTCCATTTCGAGCAGGAACTCGTATCCGTTCTCCAGGCCCCACGTGAAGCCGGCCAGGTACGCGCTTCCCAGACCCTGCTTCCCTTCCCGGTGCAGGACATTCACCCGCTGCGTCTCGTCCGCGATACGATCCGCCACGTCGCCCGTGCCGTCGGGCGACGAGTCGTCCACGACGAGCACGTCGATCCTCGGATCCTGGTCCAGCACGACCGGCACGATCGCCGCCAGGTTCCCAGCTTCGTTGTATGTCGGCATGACCACGAGCGCCCTGCCCTGTCCGGGCCGCCGCGCGCCTGGTTGCTCCGGATTCTCGCTCAACCCAACCTCTCCTGTTCCTCAACGGATCCCGGCCAGGTCAGCACCAGGGCCAACGCGGCGAGTTCGGTCACCACCATCCAGATCCGGGCCATGATCGCGACTGCAGCGGCAACACCAACCGCCAGCCCGACCAGATCGACGAGCAACGCCGTCATCGCGCCTTCCCGCACGACGAGGCCGCCCGGGGCTATCAGGACAAGGTAGCCGACGACGTAGCTGGCCGCGAAGATGCCCGTAAGCACTGGCAATTGGGTCACTTCCACGGGCACACCGACGCCGCGCAACAGCAACAGCAGTCCCAGGCCATACAGCGACCACGCCAGAAGCATCCCGACCGCTGCCCACACGATGTGCCCAGCGCCGAGATCCACCGCCATCTCGCTCTCGCCGAGCCAAGCACCCAGCCTGTTCGCGATCCAGCGGATCACGGCGGGGTGAAGGCCCAGGAAGAGAATCACGGCCAGCCCGACCGCGGCGGGCAACCAGCCCCCGTCTCCGCCAGCCCATGCGACCCCGATCGTGGACACGGCGACCGCGGCCCCGGTGACCAGGGTGATGATCTGAAAAGCCAGGGAGGAGACGAGAGCCGCCGCCCCCGAGTCTCCACGCCCTTTCATGTACGCCGCGAGACCCCCCAGCTGCCATACTTTTCCGGGGATGTAGCGACCGAAGTTGGTCACGACCCACACCCTGACTGCGTCCGCTCGCCCGGCGGTACCGCCGGTCCCCCGAAACAGGCCGGCCCATACGCCGCCCATGAGCAGCAGGTCGAACACCCCCGTGACGATCGCCAGCGACAGCAACCACGGGTTGAATGACCAGTCGAACGAGCGAGTCGATTCGAAGACCTCATCCAGCGAGGTCCACTGCCCCCGTAGCAAGACCCCGACGAAAGCCAGGGCCACGCAAAGGAACAGCACCGTCACGATTCGACGTGCGCCGCGACCCCGGGTCACGATTCCTCCGGCACCTTCCGAGCCGGAATTCGAGGCCGGCCGCGATCGCGGAACACTCCGAGCAGAAGACCCGTGATGGCTCCAGCGGCCGCGAGGCCAGACACCACGAATCCGATCCTGAACTCGGCCGTCGAGTAGCGGAACCTGACCTCGTGCGATCCAGCAGGCACGACGACGCCCCGGAACGCGGTGTTGGTCCGGGCGATCTCCACCGGCTCCCCATCGACCTCGGCCCTCCACGCTGGGTAGTAGATTTCGCTCAGGAACAGGAGCCCAGCCCGAGACGCCTCCACCTGGAGGACCACCTCGTTGGGATCATAGAGGGTGATCGTCGCGACCCCCTCCCCCGCGGCCGGAGCCACGTCGCCCTCCACGATGGCCAGGTCGAGCGGGTCAGCCTCGAGGACGCGGCGCAAAGCCTCCGCCGTGTCTCGTATGGCTTCCACTCTCCGGGGGAAAAACGCATGCGGGACCTCGCTCAGCACGCGATAGGCCGAACCCCGAGGCGCAGAAACCCCCAGTTCCAGCACGTCCGAGGACACCCCGGCGCCCGCCACGATGTAGCCGACGTCCAGGAGACCCAACGCGGCCAGCGAACCGAGATTCTGCATTCCGAGTCCGCCCGTGAAGCGCTCGTACCACTCGAGGCGGAATTTTTGGATGCCTGTGACCGTCGGGATCCGGTGAACGCTGAGCTCACTGGGGCCGTAGGCCGTCAGGCCCGATGGCGGGAAGGCCCTTTCTCCCG
>CAYWLF010000001.1:0-6664 GCA_964458875.1 uncultured Gemmatimonadota bacterium | reverse complement strand
CTTGTCTCCACCGCCATGCTGACCTTGATATGAGCCCTTTCTCCCGTCTCCAGCCCCGAGCGCAGGTGCTCGATCACGGGATCGGAGGGAAACACGCTCTCGGCATCGACCACGCGCAGGTAACGGTCGTTCACCCGCCACCCGTCCGCGACCATAACGAGGAGAAGGACGGCCACGACCCACTCCGGGGCCCGCCGGGAAACCACGGCCCAGGCAGCTCCCAGTACTCCTCCGATACCGAGGAGGAGGAACCAGCCATTCATCCGCAGGGCACCCGCCGGGTCCACCGCGGGCGATCGGGTCCAGCCTTCGGGGAACCAGGCCGTCCGCACCCAGCGCAGGAGACCGTCGGGCGAAAAGGCCGCGGCGAGGCCGAGCAAGAGAAACGGAGCGGCCAGTGCGATGGCCCAGGCCCACGGTACGCTGCCCCTTTGCCTGCGAGTATCGAGAACCCTTTGCCAGCCCAGGCCGGCCAGGAGGGCGATCATGAGGCTGGCCGGGCCGAGCATCATCGATGGGGCCCTGAATTGCTTCACGAACGGCAACAGAGAGTAAGCAACTCGATGCAGCGGCGTGGAAGCCCCGAGGGCGAAGAGAACGCAGACCAGGGCGGTGGTCCCGATGAAGGTCACCCTCCGATCGCTCCGGATCGCGGTCAGGGCGACGAGGGCCAACCCCACGGGAACGGCTCCCAGATACTCGGTATGCAGCTTGAACGGGTTGCTCCCCCAGTACGTCACTAGCGAACCGATCAAGTCGGGGAGAAAGAGCGCCGACACCTCTTGCGGCGGCAGCGCCCAGGAGGAGGCGAACGCGTAGCCGGACTCCCCTGCCCCTCCCCGCACGGCCACGTCCAGGATCTGGACGGTCGGCAGGAGCTGCGCCATCCCCACCAGACCCGCGACGGCGAATCCCAGCGCCCATAGACCGATCAGGGGAGCCGCTGTCCGAGTCCCCTCCGTCCGGGCCCGCTGCCCGATCCGCATCGCGGCATACAGCGTGAGAGCGAGCGACGAGTAGTACATGAGCTGGATGTGGGGCGTGAAGATCTGCAGAGAGACCACCAGGCCAAACGCCAGGAACCATCGGACCCGACCGGACGTGAGGCCCCGCTCCAACATCGTGAACGCCAGGGGGATCAGCACCATCGCGAACATGCGGCCGTCGTGCCCCCCGTACAGAGTCGAGACCACGAAGCCGGTGAACATGAACGCGAGTCCCGCGACGACCGAGGGAATGCGCTCCAGCCTGATCGACCGGGCGGCAAGGTAGGCGAACACTCCCGAGAGGAAGGTGTGCAGGACGAAAGTCCAACCGATCGCCCGGTGCAGGGGCAAGAGTAGATACAGGAGGCTCGACGGATAGAACACGGGTCCAGGCAAAACTGCCAGGTACGGCTGCCCCCCATACACGAACGGATTCCAAAGGGGGAAACCCCGGCCGGACCGGAGCTCGTCGACCCCGAACGAGCGCAACTGGAAGCCCTCGTTGATCATATCGTCCCCGTACAGCATCGAACTGCCGTCGAGGATGAAGCCCCGGTAGTACAGCAGGGTCAGAAACCCGGCAACCGCAGCCGCGATCCACAGAAAGCGCGCGGTGCCTCCGCCCTCAGCCTGAGTCATCCACCGACCTCCGGGCTATCGGACGGACGAATCGGTCGCTCCAGGAAGAAGAACCACTGCGGAGATCCCGCCCGCAGTAGGCTGGCACGCACTCCGTCGGGCACACGTCGGATCGCGCCCCAAACCGTACCCCAGCGTTCGCCCCAGGCAACCCTGACCAGGTCATCGATGGCCCGTTCCGTAACGTCGTGTACGATGAAACCCGCGGATCGCATGAGCCTCGTCAAGGGCCTGTACGTGAGAAACCGGATATCGTCGTAGGACTGCCCGCGGCGCGTCATGCGAAGGTAGGCCTCGGCCGGCGCCTTCGGTAGCCAACTGAGGAAAGGCAGCCGGTAGTGCGGTTCCATGATCGCGAGTCGACTTCCTGCCGTCACGTAGGCACGCCCGCCTGGCTTCAGGACGCGATACGTTTCCCGGAACAGTGCTCCGGCATCCGGAACATGCTCGTACAGGTGGTTCAACATTGCGAAATCAAGGCTCTCGGATGCGAAGGGACTGCGCAGAACATCACCCCTGATCATCCGCTTCTTCTCGACGATGAACTCGTTGTCGATTTCAAGTCCATATATAGTGTTACCCGACTCTACCTCAAGCGCCTTGCGAATGATTCCCGTCCCCGCTCCGAGATCTACCGCGCGAGCCGTGCCCGTGAGGTAGGGAGCGCACAGATGAGCGATGACCCGGGCCTTCCGCATTCGCCCTGCCCGATACTCCTCGGTACCCGTGAATCGCTCGTATCGATCAGGCGCGGCTCTCACGACGCACCTCCATGGCCGAACGGTAGGCCCCGCCTGTTTCGTCCAGAATCCCGTCCCACGAAAAACGCCTTTCCGCTTCGCGCTTGCCCCGGGCGGCCACACGACGGGCCTCCTCCGGATTCGACGCGACGGCGAGGATTCGGTTGGCCAGGACGTCTGCGTCCCCGGGATCCGCCAGCCACCCCGTCACGCCGTCGGTTACGATGTCCGTGATGCCTCCGGCGCGCGAGGCCACGACCGGCCTTTCGTATGCCAGCGCCTCGAGAAGGACCACACCAAGGCCTTCCGTATCGCCTCGGGTGTCCACCACCGCAGGAAGGACGAAGATGTCTGACTGGGCGTACTCCTGCGCAAGACGCTCCGCCGTTACAAAGCCACGAAAGTGCACGTGATCCGTGACCCCCTCCAGGGCCGCAGTCTGTCGCACACTGTCCTCCCGATCGCCAGTCCCGACGATCACCAGCTCAGCGTCCCTCTGGTGACGGAGGCGGGCGAGAGCGCGCACCAGGACTTCGACCCCTTTCCGCTCCACGAGCCGACCGACGAACAGGAGACGCAGGGGGGCTTCCAGATCCGAAAGAGCGGGACGCGCGAGCTCTGGAGCGACCTCCGGAATCGCTGCCGCGTATGGAATCACGGCCACCGGTCGATCGACCAGGCGGCGCACCGCACTCGCCGTGGAGTTGGAGATCGCAGTGACTGCGTCCGCCGTTTCGATGGACCATTTGAGAAAGGGCCTCAGCCACGGGAGGCGATGATCGACCCAGTTGACCTCCACGCTGTAGAAGCTGCATACCATCGCCGTCCGGCCCCCGGATGCCCTGCGCATGGCGGCCCCGAAGAGGGCATGGGGCATGGGCCAATGGACGTGAACCAGGTCCGGCGCCTGTTTGCCGAGGCCGGCCGCCGCCGCCGACCCGGCCGCCAGGTAAGCCGGTACTAGAGCCGCCGACGCGGGCCGATCCCGGATTCGGTCCGGCACGGATTGGTCGTGCGTGAGCGTCTCCATGAACCGAGGCGCATAGCGAAAGCGTCGTACGGGCACGCCGGACGCCTCGTCCTTCGGTCCTCCCCGATACGCGGGAGCAAGCACCATGGCTTCGATTCCGGCCTCGCGCTGCCGCCGGACAAGCTCGACCAGCCACGGAGTGATCGGATCATCCCGATGCCGGGGAAAGGCCGTCGCCACATGCACGACCCTCATGGCCGACCGGGGAGCGAAGCGGTCCGCGGTGCCGAGAGCATCCGCAGAAGTGCCGTACCCTCCTCGCCTCCCACCGTGTGCACGACCTCGAATCTCTCAAGGTTCGCGGCTATCGCTGGGATCAGATACATCGCCGTGGTAGCGCTCAGACGGTCCACGAGCACGTAATCCGCGCCCATTTCCTCGAGTCCCCGTATGACGATGGACGGGTCCTGGGAGTAGACATAGAGGTCGCCCTGTCGCCGGGAGAACAGGTAGAAAGTGGCCGGGCTCCGGTTGGCGATCACGGACCCCACGGGGGTGTTCTCGGAAGCCCACCATCCCATGGCATAGAACTCCCGGTACTGCGGACGGTCGCACGGATACCCGTTGCGGTACGAGAACTGGCACTCGACCCGGTAGGGCACGACCGATCCCGACGCAATCAGGGCCACGGTGGCGACGCCAGCCGCTACGAGCCCCATCGTCGCATAGCCGACCCTCGGGCCAACACGCTCCAGGGCATCCACCGTTCCCACCGCGCCGAAGATGACCAGGAGGGACAGGATGGGGAGCAGGAAGCGCCGATCGGTCCACACGGGCGGCCACAGCAGAATGAGGCCCACGTAGAACGCGACGACGAGGTGCGCAACACTAAACTGGCGGACGGCCGAGCGAAGCCACCCGAACAGCGCAAGCGAACTCAGGACGATCCCGACGACGGCGGTGCCGGCGACAGTCTCCCTCCTCACGGTCCTGAAACCGAACGAGCCCGGGAGTTCCGAGCTGACATACCGCCAGAGATTAGTCGCGGCCCGAGCCGGAAAATCCACCAGGCTCACGGTCCCGGCCTCCGGCACATAGGGATTCTCCTGGATGAGCTGCTGGAGGTACCCCGGCTGAGTGGGCTGCGCGAGGTGCTGATACACGGCCCAGCCGACCACGCAAATACTGGCGACCGTCGCGGCCGCCAGGAATCGACGCCCATCACTGGACAGCAGCGTCCAGACGACCAGTGTGAGCAACACCGACAACCCGGCTGTGCGGGTGAAGAAGGCCGCGCCAGCGGCTGCCAGGGCCGCGGCCCCCACTCGACGATCTCCCAATGTGGCAGCGACGACCAGCAACAGGAGAAACGTGAAAGCCGCTTCTGACAGAACCCTATGAGAGAAATCCAGGAGCACCGGCGCCATTGCGAATAGCCCGGCGGCCACGAAAGCGACCCGGCGCCCCAGTAGGGACCGGGCGATCCGGTACGTCAGCCAGACCGAACCCGCAGCGAAGACGAGCGAGGCTGCCTTGAACAGTTGGAGACCGCCGATCCAACTGGCGACGGCCAGGATCAGGGGATAGCCGGGCGGGAACTTGGCGTGCAGAGGCGAGCCCGGGAGATGTATGTCCCGGAAGCCCATCCCATTGCGCAGCGATTCGCCGAGGACCATGTAGTGGCCCGCGTCGGCCCCTGGAAAAAGCGTCGGATCGAAGACCAGCACGGCAAGAAGCACGTGAGCAGCGACCAGAACGGCCGGAGCAACGCCCCTGTCCGTTCCTCCGAGAGTCGACGCCTCCGGCGCGGGGAAGTCTGTCGAGTCGGTCCCTCCACCGGTGCTCCGCCGGATCACCTTCGAAGCTCTCGCCGAAGATCCTCGACCTCGGACCGGAGCCCTGCAATCAGTTCGGCGATGAGCCCGGCCACGAAAAGCAGGCCTCCCAGGAGCACGAGGAACACGACCAGAGTGAGGAGCGGTCGGAAGCCGACGCCGAGCGCGTAGCGAAGAACCAGGGCCACGATACCGACCAGGACGCCCACACTCGCCAGGAAGATGCCGGTAAGCCCGAAGAACAGCATGGGCTTGCGGCTGAACACCAACTGGAACCACACCGCCACGAGGTCGAGCAGCCCGACCATGACCCTACCCTGTCCACTGTACTTGGACACGCCGTGTCTCCTGGGGTGGATATCGATGTCGATCTCACCGATTCGGAAACCGCGATCGTGTGCCAGCACCACGAGGTAGCGGTGCCAATCCTCCCGGAGGTGGATTTCCTCCACGACCTCGCGACGGAATGCCTTCATGGAGTTCAGGTCGCGGACCGGCACGCGAAAGATCGCCCGGGAAAGGGCGTTGTAGACCCCGGACACCACGCGCTTCGGGTAGTCTCCAACTTTGCGTCCGACCACCACATCGTTGCCATCGTCCAGCGCGTCCAGGAAGCGCGGGATCTCGTCCGTGGCGTGCTGGAGATCAGCGTCAAACAAGACGAATCGGGGAGCAGTGCTGGACCGCACGGCCGTGATCAGCGCCGCCGTCTTACCCTTGTTGCCACGATGACGCAGAAGCGCGGTTCGGCCTTCCAGACCCGATGCTTCGGCCGCTTTCCGCGCCGCCTCCAGCGTTCCATCGTTCGAGCCATCGTCAACGAGAACGACCTCGCCGTTCAACTGGAATCGCTCGAACGTCCCCGCCAGATCCTGAAACAGGTCCGGCATGTTCTCCACCTCGTCGAAGGCGGGGATGATTACCGCGAAGGGTCTGGGTGTCGGCGGGAGAGGTTCGACGGGAGACAACCCGGACTCGGTCATACTCTCTTTCGCATCCTCGCAGACAGGATTCCAAGTTGATCCCTGTATTTCGCGACCGTCCGCCTGGCGATCTGGACGCCTTCCAACTTCAGGACATCCACGATGGCCTGGTCGGTCAGGGGCTTCTTCGAATCCTCGTCGGCCACCAGCTTCTCGATCCTCGCCCGGATACCCCTCGCCGACACGTCCTCGCCGTAGTCGGTCGACAGGCCTGAGGAGAAGAAGAACTTGAGGGGCAATACCCCCCTCGGTGTCTGCACGTACTTGTCGTTGGTCACCCTGGATACCGTTGACTCGTGCATATCGATGTGCTCGGCCACCTCGCGCAGCGTCAGCGGCCTCAGGTGCTCGACCCCCTTCTCGAAGAACTCGCGCTGACGATCGACGATGAAGCCCATCACCTTGAGCATCGTCTGACGGCGCTGCTCGATGGCCTGGATCATCCAGTTCGCCGAATTGAGCTTGCTGGCAATGAAGTCACGGTTCTCTCCCGTGAACTTGCTCTTGTCCT